>JAZREC010000147.1:0-2733 GCA_045660605.1 Clostridia bacterium | reverse complement strand
ATCATCCTTGTAACCTTGCCGTCAGCTTCTATCCTTGACGAGGCACGGCGTGCAACCATACAGTTTGTACTTGTGGCACACGCTATACCTGCTATATGTGTATATGCATACTCAACATTTACGGCTAAAACAGATGTGCTTGCGCCTGCACCAAGAATTCCTATATCAAGGCTGTTTATCGCCTCATACAAATCCTCCTCTATCTTAGAGAACATTGGGTCGGGATGCTTTGAACCGACTGTTCTAAGGCATGCCGCCTCCTTGGCAAGATTTGCCGCAACATTCGCAGTTCCGCCAATACCTATTCCGAGAACCGAGGGAGGACATACCGCACCTGCACGAGCAGATGCCACAAAGCTGTCTATTACAAATTTTTCTATTCCCTTAATTCCGTCTGCAAATGCAACTATTCTGTGTCTTGTTCCGCCGAAGCACTCACTTCCTCCGCCCTTTGCCGCATAGGATATTTCGATAGCATCGCCATCGACAAACTGATATGTAAAGTCGGGAATGTTCATACCGATGTTATTTCCGGGGTCATATCCCGTTAAGGGATGCTTCATTGTCGCCCTTAGATATCCAAGCTCTGTAGCCTTGGCTACTGCTCTTCGCGCGGCGTTTTCGAGCTCAACAAAACCGCCCTCAATTTCACAGTTGTTTCCTACCTTAAAGTAGAATATAGGCCATCCTGTATCTACACAAAGGGGATTTTCTCTTATCTTTGACATTTCCATGCTTTTCAGGGTTGCTTCCAGACCTTTTTTTGCATCAGGATTGCCTTCTCTTGCTATTGCCTGTTCAAATGCATTCTTTACATCTGGTGAAATCTCTGTAGCTCCTCTTTTGATTGTTTCAAAGAGGGCTTTTTCGTATATTTCTGTTTTAATCATTTCTTCCTCCAAGTAATTTTATTACTTCAAATACAATTCACTTCTTCCAACGGAAGTATTGGATGTTCTATGTTTTTATATTGATATAGCTTTAAGTTTATCGGGCACTGTCCCGGCGGGTCTGCAGTAACAATTGCATCAGCTCGGCTCCCGAAATAACCGCGAAAATGATTCATTGACTTTAACCCAACTATCTTATACTGCGACATATCGCAGCCTGTCATAATAAACGGGCGGTCGTCGTAGGTTTGAAATCTCTCCGACACAATAATAAGCTCCACATTTCCCTGTCTTAGTCTTACAGTATTTCCATAGTCCATAGAGGCACCAAAATTTATTGGTGCTGCAGAAACAAGCTTTCCGTTTGAAAAATTTATTATTTCTGCATTATTCAGTCTCACAGGTTCTCCGTTAACAGGATCTACCTTGCCCCCTACCTCTATATCAACCACATCTCCTACCTTGTGGTTGTCGAACAAATATTTTACAGCTCCGCTATCTGTTAAGGGCCCCATAATAGTTCCGGGGATATTTCTTTTAATCATCTCCCTAAGCAGATGTGTTCCATCTCCCGGAGCTCCGCCTCCGGGATTATCAGAAGCTTCGTTTATTACTACATATCCGTCTTTTACCTTTGAAAGAGCTATGTCCATAGCTTCCCGAGCCGACAAAGATGGTTCTGAAAAGCCGTATCTTCTCTGCCAGACAAACTCCGCAATTTCTTCTGCTTCCTTTACCGGAGTATAACCATCCGCAACCACAAGTACAGAGCATGAAGAACACGGACAGTCAGATGCAGAAAAGCCAAAAAAGAATGTGGCATCTATAAGATTATACTTTTTTACACATTCAGCAGTAAATTCCATTATTTCTTTTCCCGGGTCAGTTACTGTTCGCCCCGTCGTCGCAGGAATTAACAGCGGTATTCTTTTTAAATACATCTTTGGATTTAATTCTCCCCTGATAGAACGAATTAAAGATTTGGCGGCCCTGTATCCTGCTTCTTCACAGTCGATATGCGGAATTGTCTTTATCCCGTAAAGCCCATCAGACAGATTAACCATATCCTGACTCAAATTAGCATGGGCATCTAATGATGATACCATCGGAATATCACCGATAACTTCTCTCATTCTCTTAAAACTGTATCTCTCTAAATCAAGGTCTTCTTCCGAACAGCCTGCTCCGTGAACTGCAAAAAATACACCATCAAACTCTCCCAAATGTTCTTTCACATCATTTGTTATGTGATCCATAACATAGGAAGCACACTCCTTAGACATAAGCGGTCCTGCACCGAAATTACCTCCGCGAGTTGCTAAATCAACAGGAAGTGCCTCTGCTCCCTCTTCTTCAATTGCTCTCAGGGCTCCGCCTAAATATGTTGCTGTTCCCTTAAACTGACTAATGACATCTTCACCTTTAACCCATCCTTGCGGAACTAATGTTTCAAAGGTGGTTTTACCGACAGCAAAGCTATTTGTTTCATTTCCAAATTGTGTTAAAAGTATTTTCATCATTTTCCTCCCTCAATATTATTCATACTATAAAGAATAAACCGGGTAAATGTTACACTTTAGTGTGTTACAACACGATATTTGAAAGCGGAACATGCTGCTGACAGCCGTAAATGTCATTATCCTTGAGACTTCCGCTTATATTCTTTCTTGGGAATGTTATCTTTATTGAATTTACAACTCCGTAGGATATAATCTCTATCTTTTCTTCGGGAGTATTATATGCTTTTGCAATATCCGATTTTTTGAGTCTTTGACTTACATATTGCATATCTTCTTTTGTGTTAAAAATAAGGTCAAATGTAATAAAAAGAGGTCCTGCATTT
>JAZREC010000146.1:0-12379 GCA_045660605.1 Clostridia bacterium | reverse complement strand
AAAATTTATACCAAGTGTGAGACGGGATATCGTATAGTGGGCGAAGCAATTGCATTAACTTCGCCATTCATAAAATTACTTATATCCTTTTCATTTTACATCTTAAATATTTTCTTTAGAAACTTTTTTACTATTCCGGGGAAATTAAGTATAACAACCTTCATTAATGACACTCCTTCATATTACCAGCACTTTTTCAGCGCCACACAAAGTATGATAATAAGTACACATTCTACAACTGCTATTACTATTGGCGGCAGAAAAAAAGCCATCAGAAGCCCGACTACAAATCCCAGGATACCTATAATCAAAGCTCCTCTGCCGAATTTCTTCAGCATATTCATGCCCCCTTTTTTGTGCTTGTTACATAATATGCACTGAGTGTCTTTGTTGTTACAATTGGGGCTATTGCGTGACATTTATGAATTTACCCTCCGGTCCTCTGCTCTGTTTACAGTTATGTGCGTGTTATATAGCTCAGCAAGGGAATTCAAAAAGGCTCTGTCTATAAGCGAATTGGGGGTAATACCGCTTATTATCTGGATTTTTTCTACCTCTTTCTGCGTTGGTGCATCAAATACTCCTGTAATTTCTATTGCATCTATATTATCAAAGTAATCCGAAAGTGCAAGTATCATTGCCTGAATAACATATAGACTGGGTGTTGCCGAACCCACTTCTATCGGAACATCAAGCTCATCTATAATTACCACCGATACCTGTCTTTTATTGTCCTGGTAATTCTTTTCGTATGCTTCTACGATTTTATCCCATGTATCATTATCCACCTCTCCTGTTACATAGAGGTTGTTACTTCGCTGGAAGCTCCTTACTGCTTCTGCCGTTTGCTCACCGTATATTCCATCGGGAATAATACGCTCTATACTGTCGTCATAAAAAGACAGTTCCCTGAGCATCGTCTGTATTTGTCTTATTTCTTCCTCCATACACTTATCCCCCTTTTTAAGAATTTGCAGATATTACTCTGCCAGGATAACTCACCGCATTGACATCGGGTATCAGTACGGTATTATTTATTCCGTCATAGTATCTGTATAATTCGTCCCAGGTTCTTCTGCCTACCACACCGTCTGCAACAAGACCTGCGGTACGCTGAAATGCCCTTACGGAATCCTCGGTAAATTCGCCAAAATATCCCGTTATGGGAACAGAGGGAACTGTGTCATAAAATTCACTTATAGAAGATAGGAAGAACTGCAATGTTGCCACATAGTCATTCTCATCGCCAAGGCGAAGTGCCTCGGGGTATTCAAGCGATGAGCCGAATATGGTTACACCAACGCTGTCAAGCTCCGCAAGTCTCAGAAGTCCGACATACAGCATTACAAGTCTGTTCCATGTTCCTATGCCGACAACTCCGTCGGGAGTTAAGTCAAATATCTCCTGAAATGTCCTTACGGCTCTCTCTGTACTCTCGCCGAATATTCCATCTACATCTACCCTTGGTATTGCGGGGTAGTTTCGGGATATTGTGTTAAGCTCTCTTTGTATTACGGTTACCGCATCTCCCGAATCGCCCCTTCTTAGCGGATATCCCGGATAAAGCGTTGTTATGTCTGTAATGGGGGTGTTTTCAACAAGCTCTATATTGTCGCCGTAATAATACTTTAAGATACCCAAGGGGCTGTATCCCTGCCTTGCAAGGTACTCGCTCCCCCACTGCGAAAGTCCCTCGCAGGTAACGGTTGTTCCGTTGCAATACTTGGCGGCAAGAGGCTCTATAGAACCGATTCTTCTTACATATGTTGTAAAAATCTGGTCTACAATTCTGCTTATGTTGTCAAAAATCGTTCTTCCGTTGATAAACTTCTGGTCATATGCTGTAGAGCTTGTGATGTCAAAATCATAGCCTCTGCTTCTGTAAAAATTTGTATATACTCTGTTTAGTGCATAGGAAATCTGTGCGTATATATTGGCATATATCGCCGCCTCATTCCATGTGGGGTATATTTCGCTCGATGCAACATTTTTGATATACTGCGGGAAAGAAAGGGTAACATTTTCCGCATTGGAATCGGGAGATCCGAGATGCACCGTAATATACTGAGGTATTGACGGGGTTACAACAACTGCCATACATTACCTCCTAAAGATTTTGCGGACTTTCTACAAATTCATCCGCCATTTCGTCATTTCTCTGATTGTCGGGAAGCGGTATAAGCGGAGTATCCACAACTGTTGTCTCCTCTGCAAATATCTGCACATTTTTTATAACAACAGTATAATACATGGGGTGGTCTACCCTTACATCCACGACAGAAAAAACATCACCGTCTCCCGGCTGTAAGCTAAGGGATTTATCGGGTGCTGGAATGGTAACAGGCGTTATCTGGCCGTTTTTGTCCGTGGTACGCTTGGCGATTATATTTGTTCTTCCGCCCTCCGTCTGACTTACGGTAACTATTGCTTCTGCTACGGGAAGGTTTCCTCTTGAGGTATATATTCTTGCTGTAAGAAATCCGTTTTGCATAATAGAATTCACCTCGTATTCATTATATTATATATATGCTGTCTCTATTACACAAAAAAATATTGCACAAAGCACAAAAGAGTGCATCATGCAATATTATAATTTATTTGATATTAAGTGATTTTATGCTGAGATTTACAAAGTCTACATATATTGAAGCATATTTCTCTACAGAGTTTTTAATTCGGTTTATAATCTCCTTAGAACACTTTTTGATATCTGTTCCGTATTCCATGGTAACCTCTAAGTTAAATACAACATTGGAATTGGATTTATCGAGGGATATGCGGGTGATTTTGCATACTCCGTCGCAAAGCGATGCCTCATATGATGCAAGAGAGCACAAAACGGTGTCATTAATCATAAAGTCTCCGAGGTAGCTGTATGTCGGACGGACAATTGATTTATCCTCAACGGTGTCAAGCAGAGAATTTCTTCGGAAAACTCTTAGCGGGTCAAGAAAATATCCCGAAAAGGTTTTTCTTATCTCCATAACAGGCACAGGAATAACATGCTTGCCCTGACTCTGACGCATGAGCTTTGCCTTGGCAATATCCTCCTCGGAGGCTACATCTTCTATGCGGATAATACTGCAAAACTCGGGAAGAGACAATCTTTCGCGGATTTTTTGTGCCATTTTTTCACTTGTGGCAAGAACAAGAATTCCCTTTGGGGATAGTCTTTTTATTGCGTTTACAACTTCTTTCTTATGTTCTTCATCATCAAATATCGCTCTTTTTATTGCCGCAACTACCGTTATCGCTTTCTTTGCCGAAGTACCTGCTATTATCTTATTTTTGTTTATGAGTATTCCGTCGTCAATAATATAGTCAAGCTTATATTTGGCTGCAAGAGGAATAGCATTGTAGCTTTTTCCTGTACCGCTTTCTCCTATCAAGGCATATGTTTTCACTTTTTTATCATCCTCTCAGTTAAATGACGCAGGTAACGGATTTGTCCGTTCCGCTTGCGGTTAGACCTTTCATTTTCAATTTTCCGCTTGTAAACAAAAAGCCGCCCGCAGACTCAAAATCCACGAGCGACCCTCATATGTGCCAAGCACACGGGAGTCAAACTCCGTATGCCTTAAATTTTTAAAATTTGCACACTTTTCATTTGTCGTCCTCACAAGGCGTCAGCCTTCCTTCGTCCTCCGCATAAAACTCAACTAAATTTTATGCATTTAAGGTCGAAGAGTTTTAAGATAGACAATTTTGTGTCAAGACAAATAAAATCTTGCAGGGAATACTTTTGTATTTTCAAGAGATTTTATGCAGTATTGACCGAAATTGCCATCTTAAAACCATACTGGGTTTAACTTCCGTGTGCTTAAAACTTAAATTACTTAAGTTCAACTGTTGCGCCTGCTTCTTCAAGCTCAGCCTTGAGCTTTTCTGCTTCTTCCTTGGGAAGTCCTTCCTTAACTGTGCTGGGAGCACCGTCAACGAGATCCTTAGCTTCCTTAAGTCCGAGACCAGCAGCATCCTTAACAACCTTAACAACCTTAAGCTTTGCAGCACCTGCATCCTTAAGTATAACGTCAAAGTCTGTCTTTTCTTCTGCAGCAGCACCTGCAGCAGCACCGCCTGCAACAACTGCAACGGGAGCAGCAGCGCTTACGCCGAACTCTTCTTCCATCATCTTAACTAATTCTGCAACTTCCAATAATTTTAATTCTTTGATATCAGCAATGATCTGTTCAAGATTAGCCATTTCTTTTTACCTCCTGTTAAATAAAATATAATAAATAATTTTTTGTTTAATTCTGCCTGATTACTCAGCAGGTGTTTCTGCAGCTTCTTCTGCAGGAGCAGCTTCTTCTGCTGCGGGTGCAGTCTCTTCTGCTGCGGGAGCAGTCTCTTCTGCTGCGGGAGCAGTTTCCTCTGCGGGTGCAGCTTCCTCAGCTGCGGGAGCCTCTTCCTTTGCAATGTTGATTTCGGACGGTTCTACGCCGTTATCAACCAACGCCTGCAATGTTCTGACGAGGTTGGATATGGGAGCATTAAGACTTCCCATGATGTTTGCGATAAGTGTCTCTCTGGAGGGAGTATTTGCAAGTGTCTTAACTTCATCCAGTGTAATTACATTACCGTCGAGGAATCCAGCCTTGATTTTGAGGCATTCGTTCTCTTTAGCAAAATCTGCTATAACCTTTGCAGGAGCAACGGGGTCTGTCGCACTTACAGCGAGAGATGTAGGACCGTTGAGTTCTGCATCAAGACCTTCGAGGCCTACTTCCTTTGCAGCAAATCTTGTAAGAGTGTTCTTAACAACCTTGTATTCTACACCGGCTTCTCTGAGCTTTCTACGAAGATTGGTATCTTCTTCAACTGTGAGACCTCTGTAATCTACAAGAACACCAGCCTGTGCATTTTTAAGTGTTTCTACAAGACCGGTTACGATTTCCTTTTTCTGTTCCAATACCTTTGCGCTTGGCATGATTTCACCTCCCAAAATTTGGATATAGTGTTTATATAAACACTGTTATTTAACAATAATAAAGGTTCCTCAAAGACATGAGGAACCTTAATAAGCATAAATACTATATCTGTTCCTCGGCAGGAATTATGCCATATGGCGCCTGCTGTCTTAAGAAGCTTCTATTATATTAACACAAAGCGACACTTTTGTCAAGTGTTTTTTTATTAGTTGCCAAACTTTGAAGTGTTGAGCTTAACACCGGGGCCCATTGTGGAGCTTACTGCAATGCTCTTTAAGTACTGACCTTTTGCAGCAGCAGGCTTAGCCTTAACGATAGCTGCAACAAGAGTATTGAAGTTTTCTGTAAGCTTTTCTACACCGAAAGAGCTCTTGCCGATGGGGCAGTGAATGATGTTGGACTTATCAAGTCTGTACTCAATCTTACCGGCTTTGATATCTGCAACTGCCTTTACAACATCGGGAGTTACAGTACCAGCCTTGGGGTTAGGCATAAGACCCTTAGGTCCGAGTACTCTACCTATTCTACCAACAACACCCATCATATCGGGAGTTGCTACAACAACATCAAATTCAAACCAGTTTTCGTTCTGAATCTTTGCTACGAGCTCTTCTGCACCTGCATAATCTGCACCTGCATCGAGAGCCTTCTGCACATTGTCACCCTTTGCAAAAACAAGAACTCTAACCTTCTTGCCTGTGCCGTGGGGAAGAACAACAGCGCCTCTTACCTGCTGATCAGCGTGTCTTGAGTCAACGCCGAGTCTGAAGTGAGCCTCTACTGTTTCGTCAAACTTAGCCTTGGAAGTCTTGATAACAAGATCAAATGCTTCCTGAATGTCATAAGCTTTGCTTCTTTCGATTAGTTTAGCACTTTCTAAATATTTTTTACCTTTACGCACTTTTCTTTCCTCCTTATGTGGTCAATCGGAATAAAATTCCTCCCACTTACTCGGTACAACCTGTACCTTACAATTAGTCTTCTACTGTGATACCCATGCTTCTTGCGGTACCTGCAATCATGCTCATAGCTGCTTCAACGCTTGCTGCGTTAAGGTCGGGCATTTTCTGCTCGGCGATAGCCTTGAGAGCATCCTTGCTGATAGTAGCAACCTTGGTCTTGTTCGGTACACCCGAACCGCTGTTGATTTTGCAAGCCTTCTTCAAGAGAACAGCTGCAGGGGGAGTCTTTGTGATAAATGTAAAAGATCTGTCCTGATATACTGTAATAACTACGGGTATAACAAGACCTGCGTCCTTTGCGGTTTTTTCGTTGAACTCCTTACAGAACTGCATGATATTAACACCATGCTGACCGAGAGCAGGACCTACCGGGGGAGCCGGATTAGCCTTGCCTGCTTCAATCTGAAGCTTAATAAAACCTGTTACTTTCTGTGCCATTTTACGCACCTCCTTAAAAAACAATGTGGTAATAAATCGGATTTATTCATCCTCCCACTCCAACAAACGGACAAAATCGCGTCTGTCCAAGAAAACTGCACATAAGTGCAAGTAAAGCTTGCGGGCAAAAACGCCCGGGACTTATAATATCGGTTAGATAACCGCTATTAACAATTATATGGATTCTACTCCTGTCATGTCGAGCTCCAGGGGAGTTTTTCTTCCGAACATGACAACGCTTACATTGACTTTTTTGGTTTGAGTGTCAATGGACTCTACTATGCCAATCTGATTTGCAAAAGCACCGGATATAATTCTTACATTGTCGCCTACTGCATAATCTACGGTAACTTCTCTTACCTCTACGCCAAGAGATTCTACCTCCTGTTCGGTAAGCGGAACCGGTTTTGATGCGGGACCTACAAAGCCCGTAACACCTGTTGTGTTGCGGACGATGTACCATGTATCGTCTGTCATAACCATCTTGATAAGTACATAGCCGGGGAAAATCTTTCTTGTAACAACCTTCTGTACATCACCCTTGGTTTCCATTACATCCTCTGTAGGAACCCTGATGTCTACAATCAAATCCTCCAGGTTACGGTTTTCGATAGCTTTTTCAAGGTTAGTCTTAACCTTGTTTTCATACCCGGAATAAGTATGAACAACATACCATTTGGCATTTCTGTTTGGCTTGCCTGCAGCCATATTCCGGCCTCCTTTTACGCACAATAACTACGGCAGGCACAAAAAGCCTGTCCGAAAAATTATGCTACAAATTTAGTTCGATTATCTTTTGAGCAAAAGTTCAAATAAACCAAGCTGGAAAATAGCGTCAAATATTGCAATAATAACGCCGATTATTGCAACTACCGCAATAACTATTAAAGTGTTGTTAACAATCTGCTTTTTTGAGGGCCATACTACCTTCTTCATCTCAGACTTAACTTCCTTGAAGAACTTGACTATCTTGTTTTGCTTCTTTGCATTTGCCTCTGCCACAACGCTTCACCTCTTTTAATAAATTAAAGAACTTAGTGCACCGCATAAACATGCACTTGCCGAAATAAAATTATTTTGTTTCCTTGTGCAAAGTATGTTCTCTGCAGAAACGGCAATACTTCTTCATTTCGAGTCTTTCGGGGTCATTCTTCTTGTTCTTGATTGTGTTGTAGTTTCTCTGCTTGCACTGACTGCATGCCAAAGTGATTTTTACTCTCATTGCGGAGCACCTCCTAATTAAAATTCGCATCTTTGTCAAATAGCTTAATTTATATGAAAAATTTAAGTAAATTTTTGCACACAAAAAAAAGACCTTTTTATCAGCACTCAATATGATACCATAACAGCACATAAAAGTCAAGCAATTTTTTCAAATTTGTTAAATATATGTTCCATCTGGTTTTTGTGCTTTTATTTTATATCTTTGCCATTGAGAACAGAGCTTATAAGTGTGTCTCCCTCATAGCACAGCTTTAATGAGAAAAAGTCCGTATCCTCTTTTATAAGATTAAGAAACACCCTGTCTCCCTCCCATAGATTAAGAGTAGAAAGCTTATCTTCGTCAATCCACGAAAGCTCTCCCTCACTGCAGGAGCCGATATCCATCGTGTCCGAGTTTGCAGTAAAAAGGTGCATATATTCACCCTCCCAAACATCTGACACAAAGGTTACGATGCCTCTGTACTTCCAGTCTGTAATGACAAGAGAGGTCTCTTCTCTGACCTCTCTTTGCATACATTCCTCAGGACTTTCGTTTTCCTCCATCTTACCGCCTATGCCGATCCATTTGCCCTCATTGGGGTCTGATGGCTTTTTGTTGCGGTAGAGCATGAGGATTTTGTTATTATGTTTTATATAACATAGTGTTGTGTTCTTCATGCGTTTTATCCCGATTTCTACATATTATATTTTAAGAAACTTTTAATTATTTCTTGTCGTTGTTTCTTATTTCCACTCGGCGTATCTTACCGCTTATGGTCTTGGGAAGCTCGTCTACAAACTCAACTATTCTCGGATACTTATACGGTGCAGTATGAGTTTTTACATATGTCTGAATTTCCTTTTTCAGCTCGTCGGATTTTTCCTTGCCGTTTACAAGGACTATCGTAGCCTTGACTATCTGTCCGCGGATTTCATCGGGAACAGCTGTTATTGCACATTCCAGAACATAGGGAAGCTCCATGATAACATTTTCTATTTCAAAGGGTCCTATGCGGTATCCCGATGACTTGATAACATCATCTATTCTTCCTACATACCAGTAATAGCCTTCCTCATCCTTCCATGCGAGGTCGCCCGTATGGTACATATCATCGTGCCATGCCTTAGCGGTGCTTTCGGGGTCGCGGTAGTACTCTCCAAACAGACCGCAGGGGTTGCCGTTATGTGTTCTTACAATAATCTCTCCCGTTTCGCCGACACCGACGCTTTCGCCGTTTTCGTTGACGATATCAATATCATACATGGGACTTGGCTTACCCATTGAACCCGGCTTTGCCTTCATGCCTCTGAGTGTTCCTACTGTAAGGGTTGTTTCGGTCTGACCAAAGCCCTCCATTATTGTAAGACCTGTCGCCTTTTTCCACTGTTCCAATACCTCGGGGTTAAGAGCTTCGCCTGCTGTTGTGGAATATTCCAGAGTGGAAAGGTCATACTTTGACAAATCCTCTTTGATAAAGAATCTGTACATTGTCGGGGGTGCACAGAATGTTGTTATGTTGTACTTTTTGAACATCGGGAGAATATCGCCTGCGATAAACTTTTCGAAGTCATATACAAATACTGCAGCTTCGCAAAGCCACTGACCGTATATCTTGCCCCAGAGTGCCTTGCCCCATCCTGTGTCGGATATTGTAAAGTGGATACCGTCGGGGTTTACATTGTGCCAGTATTTGGCTGTAATAAAGTGACCTAGGGGGTATTTGTGATTGTGTGCAACAATCTTGGGATAACCTGTTGTTCCCGAGCTGAAAAGCATGAGCATATGGTCATTTCCGCATGCTGTGTCGGGCTTTCTTTCATACACATCGCTGAAGCGGTACATCTCTTCATCAAAGCTGTGCCAGCCATCGCGGCTTCCGTGTGCTATAACCTTGATTTCAAGGCTCGGACAACGCTCTGCGGCAAGGTCTGCCTGATGTGCGGTATCACCATCTGCTGTGCAGATAATAGCCTTTACGGATGCGGCGTTGAATCTGTATTCAAAATCGTGCTCTACAAGAAGGTTTGTGGCAGGGATAGCAACAGCACCTATCTTGTGAAGTGCAAGTATGGAGAACCAGAACTCATAATGTCTCTTGAGCACAAGCATAACCTTGTCGCCCTTCTTTATGCCGAGGCTCTCAAAGTAGTTTGCTGTCATTGCAGAGTATTTTTTGAGTTCGGAGAAGGTGAATTTTCTTTCGTTCTTGTCGCCCGAAACATGAACCATAGCAACCTTATCAGGACATTTTTTTGCCAGCTCATCTACACAGTCGAAAGCGAAGTTAAATTTGTCCTCGTCCTTAAAGGAGATGGATTTGAGTCTTCTTTGTTCATCCTTTTCGGTGATGACAAACTTCTTATATATAGCAGTCTGAGGCTGATCCTCACGCGAGGTTTCTCTTGTGATATCAAATACATCTTCTTTAGAATCGTCTCCGTGCATAACCATAGCGTAGATTTCTACATCTTTGCCATCAAGTGCAACAAGAGCATGGGGAGTGGTGCTGTTGTAGTAGATTGAATCTCCCTCTTCGAGTATCTCTTCATTATCGCCTATTATAGCTTTGAGACGGCCTTTTATAACAACATCAAATTCCTGTCCCGAATGTGCTGCAAAATGTGGATTTGCTATATCATCCTCGCTGTAAGGGATATTAACCCAGAACGGCTCGGTAACTTTATTCTTGAACATAGCGGCAAGGTTCTTGTAGGTATAACCCTCTCTTCTTGTTATGGGAAGTCCCTCACCCTTTCTTGTGAGCTCATAGCCCGAAAGTGTGGGGCTGGAGCCTTTGATAAGGTCGGTCGGGTCAACGCCGAATGCCTTGGCACACTTATAAATAAAAGTAAAGTTAAAGTCTCTGTTACCGCTTTCGAACTCTATGTAATCCGAGACCGATACGCCTGTTTTTTGTGCCATTTCTTCTACAGAGAGCGAAAACATATTTCTTGTCTCTTTAATTCGGAGTGCAACCTCCATGAGTTGTTTGAGCTCCTGTGCTTTTTCAAATACTTCTCCGTTCATAGTTACCATCCTTTCCTCATACCGGGCGGTAATTTATTATAAAACTAAAAAATTCCGCCTCAAAGAATTCTTTGAGACGGAATGTATATTCCGCGGTACCACTCAAATTGCATGGATTTTGCCCCATGCCACTCACAGACTCTAACAAGTCCTATGCACTGACGCTGCATTTACTCGGGATACGCCTACTGATAATATATGTTCGGGCATCCGGCTCAGAAGTGATGGGTCATTGGAAAAATCCGCATTTGGCTCGCAGCAACCGCCAACTCTCTCCATGCTTTGTAATCCGACCGTCTTCGTCACAGCCTTTTGTTATTATTAAAAACTATGTGTAGATTTTAACACAAGAACTATGTCTTGTCAATAGTTTTTGATAATTTTTTGCAGATTAGCATTCGTATCAAAGTCCAAAAAAGACTGCCTCGCTAAAATAGCGGGACAGTCCTATGACTTGGAGTTTAACTGATTTTAATCAATAGTCTGAGATTATTTTACAAATGAGGTACCATTCCATGTTCTGGTTGATGCTTTTCCAATTGGGATCAATTCACCATCAATCTCCAAAAATCCAAAGACCTTAACCGTTGTAAATTTAACACCCTTATCATGAGTCACAGATATAGAGCTATTAGTAGTCGGCAAATTAAAGTTTCCCTGATTAACAGCTACCATTTTGTCACCATCATACAGTGCAATATAACCTTTGATAACTCTTCCTGCGTCACTTTTTTCCCACATTCCTCCCAGTGCACCATAATGTGCGGAAACCGTCCTGGTATTTGCAGTGTATGTATGTGCATATGACTTATTATCAAACTGGGTCACCGGATATGCAAAAGCTTCTGCAGTATATGCTTCGGAAAGACCGCCATCTTCTCTTCCGCCTGCAAAGCCGGCAGGAACTGTAATGGTTGTTCTTCCTGCAATATCTTTAATTACTACTCTATATGCATTTTCTGCATCAACGGTAACTTTTGCAGTACCATGCTGTGCAGTAACTGCAATACCCTCTGCAGAGGTTATAGGCTTGTTGAAATAAAGCGAGAAGCAACTAGAATTGACTGTGTTATCCTCAAACCCTGCTATAGCCAAGGGATGAACATCGCCGCTGGGAGTAAACTTAATATAGTCCATTGCACCTGCGTTTCTGGCATTTCTGTTGCTGACAACAATGCTCATCATATTGCTTCCTTCCTTCAAAGGAGCAGTCGCTGTATAAATCCTCATATCGCAGTCCTCAAATGTATATGATGTCTTAACATTTGCAGTACCCTGCTTTACACCGCCTACCAAAGTATCATTTGCATAGATTGAAAAGTCACTATATTTATCAATCGGACCATTTGCAACAAATTCTATGTCATAAAGGCAAGCACGGGGTGAAATTACTTCAAATTCGTATGTTTTTACAATACCGCCATTACTTATCCAAGTATTATAATATAAGTAACCGTTGCTTAAATTTTCAGCAATATTGATGGGGTCGCCATTATCAGGTGTATCAGAATTAACCCAGTATTTGGGAATGGGTTCGGGATTTTCTGTCACATCTGAAAGTATATGCTCCGCTTCAATAACTGTAGGTTTCTCTGCATCCAAAGTCCATCTTAAATCCGCCGCCATAGTAGGAATAGCCATGCAAGATACTACGAGTACAACCAAGGTAAAAATTGCTAATAATTTCTTTGTCAATGTAATCATCCTTTCATCTAGATATAGGATTTGATTTTTGTACAAGCTTTACTATATATTATATACAAAACCATAAATTCAGCAAGGTAAAAATAGCACAACCGTTCTATTTTACTTTTATT
>JAZREC010000145.1:0-3147 GCA_045660605.1 Clostridia bacterium | reverse complement strand
ATCCATGTCCGAAGACTTGCCGTTGTATACGACGAGGGAATTCTGAGGTATGCTCATTTTGTATTTCTTGGAGCCTTTGATATAGCTTATTTCCTTGCCTGATGCAGAGGATGTTATGTCTGCTATGTCATCAGCGGATATTGTTGTAATGTCATTTTTGCCCTGACTCGGAACAATTGCCTTAATGGTATTGTTATCCTTTGAGGAAGACTTATCTGTAATATATGCATCTACATAGAGACCGAGTACATTTCTTACATCAGCCTTTCCTGTTTTGTATACCTTACCGTCTATTTCTATCTGTCCCTTGTCTACTCCGCTTCCCTCAAGTGAGGAGCTTCCTACTGCGGTTACCTTTCCTTCCACAAGCTTTGCATCAAGCTTCGAGGTAAGAAGTGTTTCGTCAGTTATTTCATACTTTGCATCGCTTCCAAAGCCTACCTGTTCCATGAGGTTGATGTTAAGCGCATTATATGCAAGCTGTGCTATCTGACCTCTCGATACAGGCTTTGAGCTTCTTGCCTGAGCTGGGGCAACACCTGTTGTAAGTCCCATTGAGTTACCTGATACAAGGTAACCTGTGGGAAATCCGCCCTTTGACTGAGCCTGAGGTTCGTAGCCGAGTGCTCTTACAAGAATTGTAATTGCCTCAGAATAGGTGATGTTGTCATCGGGACGGAAGTTGCCCGTGTCATCACCTATGATAAGACCTTCGGTTGTACCTACATTTATATAGCCTGTTGCCCAGTGTCCCTTTTCTACATCGGGAAACTTTGTTTGGGTAGAAGAATTTGCAACACCTGAGAGTCCCTTGAGGGCTACCGCTACCTTTGTAACCTCGGAACGCTTTATGGGGTCATTGGGTCTGAACATTCCTGTACCTGCATCTCCAACCATTATTTCGAATGCTCCGAGAACCTTTGCCGCCTCTTCATAATCTGTACCCAGTACATCGCCGGAGATAGTTGCAAAAGAAGCTGTGGAAATTCCGGAAACCAGAATTGCCGCTGTCGCCACAGATGAAACAAATTTTTTAAGTTTTGACACAAAAAATCCTCCTTTGAAAATAATAATAATTATGTCAACCATCGCGTATAATATTACATTATTCCTCGGTAGATTTCAAGTATCAAATAATGGAAAAAGGCGATGTAAAAACTGAATTTTACATCGCCTTGGACTTATTGCATATTATTTCTTAAGAAGGTCTCTTATTTCTGTAAGAAGCTCTTCTGTTGAAGGACCCTTTGGTTCCTCGGGGGCGGGTTCTTCTTTCTTTTTCTTAAATGAGTTTATAAGTTTTACAAAAAGAAATATCGATGCAGAAATTATAATAAAATCTACAAATGACTGAATAAAGTTTCCAATCATAACTGCATTTTCTTCTTTAAGTACAATCTTAAGGTCTGTAAACTTGATGCCATTCAGCATTACAGCACAGAGCGGCATTATTATATCGTTTACAACAGATGTAACTATCTTACCGAAAGCAGTACCTACGACAACGCCGACAGCCATGTCGAGCACATTGCCCTTGAATGCAAATTCCTTAAACTCTTTAATAATAGACATTGACAAAATCTCCTTTTTCGACAAAATTTACTTAAATTTTATATCATCTCAGGAGATTTGTCAAGACTACATCATTTCACTCTGTTCCTGTATCAGATTTGAGTGGTATTTTTCGAGTATCATTTCCGACAGCTTTTCCCTCATGGCAGGGTTTATGGGGTGGGCTATGTCTTTGAACTCATTGTCGGGAGTTTTTCTGCTCGGCATAGCTATAAAGAGCTTTTCGTCACCTGCAATTATTTTTATATCATGGACTACAAAGCAGTTGTCAAAGGTTACCGATACAACCGCTTTCATCCTGGCGTCGTTTGCCATTTGTCTTATTCTGATGTCTGTTATTTCCATTTGCTCAATTCCTTTCTGCTATTTGTAAGTAGTCTCATCAACCGAAAACCATCTTTGGTGTAGGTTGCTTAGGACTATCGTTTGCCATTTTTTGAAAAAATATTCTTTTTTGTAAAATAAGTGTTTATTTTTTTATAAAAAGGGTGTATAATTTATGTATCACATAAATTACAAGGAGTGTTTGCCTTGAGTAAATTTGTTCACTTTATAGGAATTGGCGGTGTCAGCATGAGCGGTATTGCCAAAATATTACTTAATAGAGGATACAAAATATCGGGCTCCGATATATCAGAGAGCGAGTCAGTTAAGGAACTCAGAAGTCTCGGAGCGGAGGTTTGGGTAGGTCATAGCGGGAGCAACATCAAAAATCAGGACCTTGTGGTATATACCTCTGCAGTACATGATGACAACCCTGAAATAATAGAAGCTAAGAAAAAGGGCATAGAGCTTATAGACCGTGCCACCATGCTCGGTCTGATAATGAAGGATTACAGAAATGCAATCAGCGTTGCAGGAACGCACGGCAAGACTACAACCACATCCATGCTTGCATATGTTCTTCTTGATGCAGGTCTTGACCCTACCGTAATGGTAGGCGGTACACTGGACGGCATTGAGGGCAATCTCCGCATCGGCGGAGGAGATGCGTTTCTTACAGAGACATGCGAGTATATGAGAAACTTCCTTAAGTTTTTCCCGCGCGTTGCAATAATCCTCAATGTAGAAGAAGACCATCTGGATTATTACAGGGATTTAGACGATATAATGGACGCATTTTCGGATTTTGCATCGCTTATTCCAAATGACGGTTTTCTCTCCGTTAATAAAGAAAATAAAAATGCATTAAAGTCCGTTTCAAAGGCAGATGCACCTGTATATACATTTGGTTTTGAGGGTGCGGATTTTTCTGCAAGAAATATAGAATTTTCAAGCTACGGATATCCCTCGTTTGATGTGTATAGCGGAGACAGCTTTTTTGTGAGACTTAATCTTTCTGTTGTGGGAATTCATAATGTGCTCAATGCAACAGCGGTTGCACTTACAGCACACAAGATGGGCATAGGTGCCGATGCTATAAAGAAAGGTCTTGAGCGTTACACGGGTACAAGACGCCGTTTTGAAAAGAAGGGTTTTGTAAACGGTGCGCTTGTAATAGACGATTATGCTCATCATCCGACAGAGATAGATGCAACTCTTAGTGCACTTTCAAATGTTAAGCATAATGTAAGC
>JAZREC010000144.1:0-2871 GCA_045660605.1 Clostridia bacterium | reverse complement strand
TCTTGCCGCAAGAACAATGGCATTTGATATCCGCAGCAAAAGCTGGAGTAAGGAAATCTTTGAGGCAGCGGGCATTGATATGGATTTGTTCTCAAAGATTGTTCCCCCTTTTAATATGGCGGGACTTATTAAATCTGATGTGGTAAAAGAGCTTGGTATAAGCGAGGGTATAAAGATTGTAAACGGTGCTCACGATCAGGTTGCAGCTGCTGTAGGCTCGGGTGTACTGAGTGTCGGTCAGGCGGTAGACGGAACGGGAACAGTTGAATGTATTACACCTGTTTTTGACTCAATCCCTGAGAGCAAGGAGCTTTACGACATGGGATATTCTGTTGTGCCGTTTGTGTTTGACGGTACATATGTGTGTTATGCCTTTTCCTATACAGGCGGTGCCGCTATAAAATGGTTCAGGGATAATTTCGCACAGAATAAATCCTATCGCGAGCTGGACGCTTCCATAAAGGACAAACCGACGGGAATACTTATTATGCCTCATTTTGCAGGAGCTGCAACACCTTATATGGATACAGGCTCCAATGCGGCGGTTGTAGGTCTTACCTTGGAACATGATGCTTCGGATTTCTACAAAGCTCTCATGGAGGGTGTAACATATGAAATTATGATGAACATAAGCAAGCTTGAGGCATTTGGCATACACCCAGAAAAGCTTTACGCAACAGGCGGAGGAGCATCTTCTGATGTTTGGCTCGGTATTAAGGCAGATATTCTCGGAAGAACAATCGTATCTCTTAAAGCCAAGGAAGCAGGAACATGCGGTACCTGTATGATGACAGGGGTCGCTGTAGGAATATTCAAGGATTTATTTGAAGCAAAAAAATATTTTGTGCAGGAGAATGACACATTCATGTCGAATAAAGATAAAGATGAAGAGTACACGAGATACTATAAAGCTTATTGCGGAATTTATGATGCAGTAAGACCTATAATAAAGGAGATGCATGAATGAATAAGTACATAGGACACGAAAATCAGCTTTACGGTGCAGAAGAATATCGTTATGTCGGAGGCAAGGGAGACGGTATGAGGTTTCTCCAGGTCCGTAACGGAAGCGGACTTGAAATAAGCTTGTCACTAGACCGTTGTGCAGACCTTTCCAGAGTTACATACAAGGGAGTTAATTACGGATACTTTGCTCCGTGCGGATATGTAGCACCGCAGTATTATGATGAAAAAGGAATAGGATTTTTAAAGTCGTTTACTGCGGGATTTATGACAACCTGCGGTCTTACATCTGTAGGAAATCCCTGCGTGGATGAGGGTGAAGAGCTTCCGCTTCACGGAACAGTTTCCCATATTCCATGTGACAATGTAACAAAAGAGATAACTGATAAAGAAATAATAATAACAGCCTTAATACGCGATGCACGCCTTGGCGGACACCATCTCATTCTTGAAAGAAAGTATGTTATTCCGCTTTGGAACAATGAGATTTATCTTACCGATACTGTAAGAAATATCGGCAGTAAAGAGACACCGCTTCAGCTTTTGTATCACTGCAATATCGGATATCCCATACTTGATGAAAATGCAATTGTTAAGATTCCCGCATACGAGGTTCTTCCGAGAAATGACCATGCGGCAACAGACCTTGATAATTGCCTTGTTATGGAAAAACCCTGTGCAGGATATGAGGAGATGTGCTACTATCACAAAATGACGGGAGAGGCAAATGTATCTGTATATAATCCCAAGATATCCAAGGGAATTATAATGAGCTATGATACAAAGGAGCTTCCTTGCTTTACCGAGTGGAAGATGATGGGCGAATATGAGTATGTACTTGGTATAGAACCGGGAAATGCTTATCCTGACGGAAGAGATGTAATGCGTCAAAAGGGTATGCTTAACATCATCAAACCAAATGAGAGCAGAACACAAAGTCTCAAATTTGAATTTACGGAGGAAGAATAATGCTTCTTGTAGCAGATAAGGCAAAGGTTCCTGTTTGCGTGCATCTTGACCATGGAACAGATCTTGCATATCTTAAGAAAGGCCTTGAGATTGGATTTACATCTGTAATGTATGACGGCTCTGAGCTTCCAATGGACGAAAACTATGCAAATACATCCATAGCAGTTGCTATGGCATCAAGATTCGGAGCTTCCGTAGAAGCAGAGGTTGGGTGTCTTGGTTCCAGAGAAGGCGGTGGTGGACCCAAGCTTGAGAGTGTATATACTGACCCTGCGCTTGAAAAGGAATTTGTTAAAGAAACAGGTATAGATGCACTTGCATGCGCATTCGGTACAGCTCACGGTATGTACAAGGAACAGCCTAAGCTCGATTTTGACAGAGTTAAGACAATTTATTCAATGCTTGATGTTCCGCTTGTTATGCACGGCGGAAGCGGAGTAGATGAGGAAAGCTACCGTAAGCTTATAACAAACGGAATAAGAAAAATCAACTACTATTCCTATATGACCACAGCAGGAGCAATTGCAGTCCGTGTGGCAGGTCTGCTTGCGGCATCGTCTACATTCCATGATGTTGCAATGGTTGCCGAAAAAGCAATGAAAGAAAATGTAACCAATGCAATAAAGGTATTTAGCGGTAAATAATTTACAAAAGCTAACGAATGTTGTATTATATCGTTAGCTTTTACTTTATGGAGGTATATATGCTTACAAATAAATTCTTTGATAAAGGAACCGACTCCAGAATGTTCTGGCGTGCAGCCGGAAGCTTTGGAGAATTGGTAGGGGATGTAAAGATAGAAAACGGCATTTTGTCTAAGGAATTTGAAGGATGCAAAATTACATGCGAATACAAAGAAGACGAGTACGGTGTAATATACAGAAAAGATGTTCTGGAAAATATATCCGAAAAGACCGTAGATGTAACATCGCTTAAATC
>JAZREC010000143.1:0-3517 GCA_045660605.1 Clostridia bacterium | reverse complement strand
TGTTATAATTTAATTCACAAACTTCAAGGAGTATCTTGTCAAGTAAGATAATAAGGGGTACTGTAGATGAAACTGATAATTGCCGAAAAGCCCAGTCTTGCATCAAATATTGCAGGTGCTATCGGAAATATGAAACGCCGTGACGGCTTTTTTGAGGGTAACGGATATATTGTCACCTGGGTGTTCGGACATTTGTTTTCTCTCTGCGATGTGGAAAAGTATAACGGCGGGGACACAAATTCGCGTTGGACCATGGAAAATCTGCCATGCTTTCCATCTGAATTTATGTTCGAGCTGAAAAAGGGAAAAAACAAGCAAACCGACCCGGGTGTAAAAAAACAATTTGAAACAATATCCAAGCTTTGCAAAAGAGAAGATGTAGATACCCTCATAAACGCAGGAGATGCCGACAGAGAGGGAGAAATAATTGTAAGGCTTTGCATAAAAAATGCCTTGTCAAATTCAAAACCTGTAAAAAGGCTATGGCTTCCGGACCAGACAAGCGAGACAATTCTAGAGGGTCTCAGGGAGCTTAAGGACGGATGCGAATATGATAACCTTGCCGACGAAGGTTTTGCAAGAACTTATATAGATTGGCTTTATGGAGTTAATCTTACAAGATATGCCACGCTAAAGACAGGTACTCTTATGCGTATTGGAAGGGTAATTGTCCCGATAGTAAAGGCAATATATGACAGAGATATGTCTATACGGAATTTCAAAAAAGACATATATTATGCTCTGGTAAGTAAAACAATCATAGATGGAATTGAGCTTGAACTTGTAAGTAAGCATAAATTTGACAAAAATGATATTGACAGAGCAAGACGCTCGTGTGCGGTACTAAATGCAAATCCCGGCGTTGTTACAGGTGTAAAGTCCAAAAAGGACACGCTTGCTCCGGGTAAGCTGTATTCACTTTCCAAACTTCAGAATGTTCTTGGAAAAAAATATAAGATGTCAATGGACGAAAGTCTTAAAATTGTTCAGGAGCTTTACGAAAAGGGGTATGTTACATACCCCAGAACCAATTCGGAATATCTTGCCACAGCAGAACAAGGGAAGATAAAAGAAATAATTAAGCTTGTTTGTGCCAAGGGATATCCTGTGGAATTCAAAAACAAGAAAACTATATTTGACGATTCCAAGATAGAGTCTCACAGTGCACTTACTCCGACAAGAAAATTTCCCGACAAAAGCTCCTTAAACGAAAAGGAAGCACTTGTGTATTCTACAATACTTCGCCGTTTTGTTGCTGTATTTTGCAGTGAGGAGTGCAGGGTATCAAAGACGGAAATAACGATAGATGCTTCCGGAAAGGAAAGCTATACCGTTAAAGGAACAGTAATTTTGGAAGAGGGCTGGACAAAGTACGATGATTATAGCAAAAAGGACAAAGTACTTCCTCCTCTTAAAAAGGGCGATGAGGTTAAACTTAATTTTGAACCTGTAGAAAAAGAAACCACACCGCCGAAGCATTACACTATAGAAACGCTTAATAATTATCTCAAAAATCCATTTCGTCAGGAAAAATCGAACATAGAAACAGATGATGATATGGCGGAGTATAAGGCAATTTTTGAGGGACTAGAGCTTGGAACTGAGGCAACCAGAACAGGAATAATCAGTAACGCGCGAAACAGCGGTTATATTGAACTAAAAAAAGACACATATTATATTTTGCCCGGCGGAGAAAGGCTTATTGAGTCTGTGGAAAGAATGAATATTTCTATGGATAAATACAAAACTGCCAACCTTGGCAAGGCATTAAAACAAGTATTCAGGGGAGAAATTACGATTGATGACAGCGTGGAAATTGCCAAAAATGAGATAAAGCTTGTTTTTGATAAAAAGAATGCCGAGCTATCCGATGACACGGATGACGGATTTGTCGGAGATGTAATAGGTAAATGTCCCTTGTGCAGCGGTGATGTAATAAGAACAAGCTTTGGTTACGGATGTACACAATATAAGGAGAGTAATTGTAAGTTTTCTGTAAGCAATATAATATGCTCGCGTATAATTCCAAAAAGTGCGGTATATCATCTTATTACAGACGGAAAAACACAAAAACTAAATAACTTTATTTCTCCAAAAAGCGGTAAGAGCTTTTCGGCAGAACTTATGCTTGATGGTGAAAAAGTTAAATTTAATTTTTAATAATTGACACCCTGACCATAATATGGTAATATAATATTATACACTAGGTCATATAGTGTCGAATATTATGTGGAGATGATTATATGCAGATTATTAAGAAAACAACAGTTCAGACTCTCGGTGAAGAAATAGCTAATGCCGTCTCACATGGAGTGGGCTCGCTCCTGGCTATTGCAGCTTGTGTTATTGTGATTGTCAAATCAGCATTTACAAGTACAGCAATAGGTGTTGTCAGTGCGTGTATTTACGGCTCATCGCTGATATTGCTTTACACTTTTTCATCACTTTATCATTCGCTCACAAATATAAAAGCCAAGGCAGTTTTCAGAATTTTTGACCATTGCTCAATTTTCTTTTTGATACTTGGCACATATACACCGATTTGCTTAAATATGATAAAAGGCGGTCTTGGCTGGACACTTTTTGGTATAAATGCATTTTGTACTGTAGTAGGAATAGTGTTTAATTCCATCAATCTTAAGAAATTTGCAAAACCGTCGGTAATTTTGTATCTGGCAATGGGATGGTCTGTCATCATAAGTATAAAGCGTGTTATAGAAATTATTCCTTCATCGGGAATGGTGTTTTTGGTAATCGGCGGACTGTGTTATACTGTTGGAGTGATTTTTTACAAGGCAAAAAAGGTTAAATATATGCACTTTGTATGGCACCTTTTTGTGCTGGGCGGAAGCATTATGCATTACTTCTTTATATTGTTTTATTGTTATAAGTAATTATGTATTATGTATATATGTTAAGATGCACGGACAATTCAATATATACGGGAATAACCAACCATATTGAAAAAAGGTATACGCGTCATATTTCCAAAACGCCATCTGCGGCAAAATACACCAAATCAAGAAATGTGTCGGGGATTGAGGCAATATGGGAAACATCTGATAAATCACATGCTCTGAAACTTGAGTGCCGTATAAAACGATTAACAAAGCTTAAAAAGGAACAGCTTATTATAAATCCTCAGAATCTTCCTGAGGGAATTGATAGGGAAGCTTATGTATATATGGGTAACAGTATAGAAAAAATCAGTCATAGGTAATTTGTGAGGTGCAGTTATATGCGCAGGTTTCTTAAACCCTTTTTCAGCAGAATTATTCCAGGAGCAGTCCTTCTGATATTGCAGATGGCATTACTTGTTATGCCTGTTGCAGGTTTGTTTGATACTGCTTTGTATATGGATGTCATTATTGCGGTGCTTTCTGTAATCATAATATTATTTGAAATTAACAGAGATACCGACTCGGGTTATAAGCTTATATGGATAGCCATAATAGCAATATTTCCCGTATTCGGTGTCTTTTTGTATATTTATGTTCAGGCGGATGTGATAATAAGG
>JAZREC010000142.1:0-4088 GCA_045660605.1 Clostridia bacterium | reverse complement strand
TGTGCATACCAGATTACACAGATTAATCATCCAATCTGTACTGACGGTTGCGTAACACTTAAAACAAGTGAAGGCACAAGAGATATCAGAATCAAGCAGATTCATATGGAAGAAGATGCAGGCAAACTTGTTCATAGGGGCAATTCGTCTTATGTTGATTTCAACCGTACAAGTGTTCCTCTTATTGAAATTGTTACTCAGCCCGACTTCCGAAGTGCGGAAGAGGTTGTAACATATCTCAACAAACTGAAATCTATGTTCCGTCTCGGCGGTATATCAGAATGTGAAGAATGTGCTATGCGTTGCGATGTAAACATTTCTGTCCGCCCCAAAGGAAGCGAAGAATTCGGTGTTCGTACAGAAATCAAAAACATGAGTTCTTTTGATGCTATAGACAGAGCAATCCGTTATGAAGCACAGCGTCATATGGATGCATTGGAATTCGAAACCGAGGAGCTTGTTCAGGAAACAAGACGCTTTGATGATGTAAGCGGAAAAACATTTGCAATGCGTAACAAAGAAACAGAAGCAGACTACCGCTACTTCCCTGATGCAAACCTCATGCCGATTATAATTGATGATGATTGGCTCAATGAAATAAAGGCTAACAAACCCGTTGCCGTTGATGAAAAAGCTGAGGATTACCGTCTCGCAGGAATATCAGAAAAAGAAATCGACATGCTTATTTCAAACCATAAGATAAGCAGACTTCTTGATGATATCGTATCAATGGGATGCAATGCAAAAGACGGAGCAGCGTGGATTCTTACAGACTGTGCTGGAATACTCAGAAAAGACGGAAAAACATTAAACGAGCTTGAAATCAGTGCCGAAAACTTATATGACGTAATCAAGATGGTATCTGACGGAACTATAAACCGTAATGCAGGAAAGAAAATCCTCATAGCTGTTATTGAGGACGGCGTTGACCCTGTATCCTACTGCAAGGAAAACGGTCTTGACAAGAAATTTGATACTTCTGCAATAGAAACCGTAATTGACAAGATACTCTCCCAAAACGCACAGGCAGTTAGCGACTACAAGAGCGGAAAAACAAAAGCTCTGCAGGCACTTTTCGGTGCATGTATGAAAGAGCTTAAGGGTGCAGGCGACCCAGCGGCAATCAAAACAATACTTGAAAACAAATTGAATTAAAAGCAACCCAAGGGGATGTAGGAAAAATAATTTTCTTACATCCCCTGTGAATAAAAGTTTAAAGGTGGATATATGAAAAATATATTGTTGATCCTGGTGGGCGGAACCATATGCACCTCCAAGGACGAAAACTCTGTGCTGTCTGTTGACGAAAACGCAGGGACATTAATAAAGTCAAATTTTATAAATTCCAATTCTCCCTATGCAAAAAAAGTTAATATTGACCTTACGGAAAACCTTTTTATTTTAAGCGAAAACATGACGGTTAAAAAATGGAATATTCTTCTTAACACTTACAGAAAACACACAAAGGACAAGCAATATGACGGCATAATATTTGCTCACGGAACGGACACGCTCGCATATACTGCATCACTTTTTTCAATGCTTCTGTCGGGAACTAAAACTCCTGTATTTTTTGTATCGTCACACCGAAGGCTTAGTGTTCCTACAGCAAACGGAAATGACAACTTCCGTTATGCGACAGAGTGCATTGCAAGAGGAATTTCGCCAAATGTGTATGTAACCTACAAAAATCCTTCGGATAAAAGAATGTATCTTCATCTTGCATCCCGTCTTGAGCAATGCAAAAACTATACCGATGACTTCTATAGTCAGGATATGCTTGACATAACAGAAATGTCTGACGAAAATTACACATTTTACTTTAAGAAAATAGCCAAAATGTATCCTCACGAGAAAACATCTAGTCCTATAAACATATATGATAATTTTGAGCTTTCGGAATGTGTACTGCCGATTGTGCCTTATGTGGGAATAAATTACAACAGCTATAATTACTCATCATTTAAGGCCGTTCTTCACAGAACCTATCATTCGGGCACAGCCTGTTCGGACGGATGCGATGAAAATTCTATTCTTCACATGATAAATTTGTGTTCCTCTTGCGGAACCGACACATATATAGCTCCCTCAAAAACATGGGGTGATATATATGAAAGCGTGGCTGTGATAAGCAACACAAAAATCAGATTTTTATACGGATGTACATTTGAAACAGCCTATGCAAAGCTACTTATTGCCTATTCTGTTTTTGAAAGCGACAGAGAGAAAAAAGAATATATTTATAAAGAATGCAATTTTGAAATAATAGATAAGGGATGATAAACATGACAGAAAGATTATATTACCTTGACTCATACTGCAGGAAATTTGAGGCTACTGTAATTTCATGCGTTGAAAATGACGGTTTTTTTGAAATAATACTGGACAAAACGGCATTTTTCCCCGAGGGAGGCGGACAGGCTTCCGACACAGGATATATAAACGGCATCGAAGTTTTTGATGTGAGGGAAAAAGGTGAAACAATTGTTCACAAGACAAACAAGCCTGTTGCTGAGGGCGAAAAGATATTTTGTACAATAGATTGGGACATGCGTTATGCCAGAATGCAAAACCACTCGGGAGAGCATATTATCTCGGGTATTGTTCATAAGATGTTTGGGTATACAAATTCGGGATTTCATATGACCGACTCTTTGATGACAGTAGATTTCAGCGGTCCGCTGTCTGATGAGGATATCAAAAAAATTGAAATTGAATCAAACCTTGCCATTTACAAAAATGCCTCCATCACCTCTTCATTTCCCACAAAAGAAGAGGCAGAACGCATTGAATACAGAAGCAAGCTTGATATCGAAAGCGGTCTCAGACTAATTACAATTGACGGGATAGACTGTTGTGCCTGCTGTGCACCGCATGTTAAATATACAGGCGAAATCGGGATAATAAAAATACTTAATTATGCACCGCACAGAAAAGGAACAAGACTGGAAATGATTGCCGGGATATGGGCACTGGAGGACTACATAAATCTTCATTCATCAACCAAAGCTATGATGAAGCTTCTGTCCTCGCCCAGAAATGAAATATATGATGCCGTAGTAAAGCAAAACGAACAGATCAACGAGCTTCGTGCATCAAACGGATACATGTCAAAGAAGCTTGCACTTTTAGAACTAAGTCCTATAGAAGTCGGAGAAAAGGCATATGCAATTTGCGATAGCCTTTCCTATGACGGACTCAGACATTGTGCAAACTCGCTTATTGACAAAGGTATTAAAGAATGTGTGCTCTTTTCCAAGGCAGAGGAAAACAACTATCTTTATGCAGTATGCGGTATCTCAGATGTGGCAGACACCGTTAAAAAAATAAATTCCTCACTTTGCGGAAAAGGCGGAGGAAGAGGAAATTACGCTCAGGGTAAGGTTAACGCCGACTCCGAAGATATCATCAGGAAAGAGACAGAAAAAATTCTACTCTTATAAACAGATAGATGCAAAAAAGGGCTTCCTCACTTTTTTAGCGAGAAAGCCCTTTTTCTTTGTAATTGTATTTGTTTTACCTTTCCTTGTTTTTTCTGTAATTACTTGCAGCTTTGATAAATCCCGAAAACATTTTCTGCGAGCGGATATCCTGAGGCATGAGCTCCGGCTGGAATTGAGTGCCAAGGAAAAAGTCCTTATTTAAGGCACATACGGCCTCAATACTTCCGTCCGTGGCTATTGCACAGGCTGTAAATTCGGGCGGTATCCTTTGTGCCTCCAAGGATTACAGACATCATTTGGTGACCCCTGCAAACGCCGAGTGTGGGCATATTATTTTCGTATGCAATTTTAATGAGCTTACTTTCCCGCTTTGAACGGGCAGGTTGTTGCTCAAGTAATGTCGGAAGCTTTCCGGGGGTATGGATTTTTCCGTTTCCTCCGCCGGTAAAATAAAGCCCGTCCACCATTTCTACAATACGGTCTATATCATTATCTTCAAAGATTGGGGATATCAGAATCAGTATTGCGACACATAAGGTTTAGATGCAAATCTTTTGGATAACAAATTTATGTGGTGTTAGGACCAAAAAATCTCTCTAACCTACATTTTAGTATTACTTAAAACGCTTTTTGATTATTATATAA
>JAZREC010000141.1:0-11039 GCA_045660605.1 Clostridia bacterium | reverse complement strand
GGAACAGTTGCAATGTATATTGCAAACCTTGACGTTGACACAATCGACTGCGGTGTGCCACTGCTTTCGATGCACTCACCGCTTGAAGTTTCAAGCAAAATCGATGTGTATATGGCATATAAGGCATACAAGGCTTTTTATAGTGCAGAATAAAAGACAAAACCAAAACTATAAACTTTCGTATCATTAAATTTGAACATTATAAAGATTTGCAAAAAGCCTGAAACGATAACCTCGTTTCAGGCTTTAATTTTATCCGGATTTTACTGTTTTCAGTGATATTCTGTACTTTGTACAGCGTGATATTTTTGATAAATCAAAAGTGTTATTAAAAGCTGTGGTTTTAGTGGTATTTTATTCGCCTATAAACTGCCGAAGGCAATACCACTTGCTCGGCAAATACCACTGCGAAGCAATATCACTCGCCACACCGGCGAATAAAACTACAGAGTGTCACTTGGGACACTCTGTGTTGGATTAACCCCTTCGCTTCGGGGATAAATTGAAAAATATGAGCAAATCTATAAGCCGGGTTCTGTATTAGACAACTATCTATCTAGGATATACATTTCTATATACCTCAAGCCACCCAAAACCAGCCGAGCAAGCCATATGGTATGCTTGGGTGTTGCATCAGATGGGGTTTACACGCCAGCCCGATCTCCCGGGCCGCGGTGAGCTCTTACCTCGCCTTTTCATCCTTACCGCAAAATGCGGCGGTTGTTTTCTGTTGCACTTTCCTTAGAGTTACCTCCACCGGGAGTTACCCGGCACCCTGCTCTGTGATGCTCGGACTTTCCTCGTACGGAGCCTTTCGGCTTCCGCCCGCAACTGTCTGGTCTACTCACAATAATATATAATATCAAAAAAAATCCTTGTTGTCAAACAAACATACTATAAACAATTCTGCAAAGGGTAATTTTACGCATCATCAGAGGATATTCAATCGTTGCTAAGTGCGTATTTCAAGAACATCTACCTAAAATCTTCACAAATAACGAAGCCGCGCTGACAAGCTCACTCAGAGCTTGGCAGCGCTAAAATTCCCGAACAGCAGCGGAAATTGATTTTCGGCAATTTTTCTCCGTTTTTTGCTTGATTTCAGGCATCTGTTTTAACTTGAAATCCGCAAAAAGCAACGCATTGAATACCCTCTGCTGTGTGCTCGTGTGATATGCGATATCCCGTAGCGCACTCTTATGAATTTTGGGACAAAACATTCGTCACAAATCAAAGTAAAAATTCCGTAAAATCGACGGAATCAAATTTCCGCTGCTGTCCGTCGATTTTAGCGGAGCCGACATGAGTTGTCGGTTCGACGCGGCGGGATTTTTACTTTGGATTTGGGGCGGATGTTCCCAAAATTCATACCTAGTGTGATATGGGATATCGTATAGCGGACGAAGCAATTATATTTGTTTTGACACTCATAAAATTACTCATATTTATAGCTCTTTATAAGGTTTATATTCTTTTCGCTCTTATATACTGGTATATCCATTCCTTTTTTCACAATATATTGCACAAACCAATCCATTACAATATGCTCGCTGTCATAGTGCATTATATCAACTATGCACATTCCTTTTTCTACTGCATCACGGTATCCGTTATACTTGATATCGCCTGTAATTAAAAGGTCACAGTTTCTTTCTATACAAAGCGGTATAACATCTGCACCGCCTCCGCTGTTTACGGCTATACGCTTTATCATTCTGTCTTTATCTCCTGCATAACGAAGACCATCGGCATCAAAGGTGTGTATGACTTGGTTCATTATGTCACCGAGAGAAACGGGTTTTTCCAAATCACAAATTCTTCCAAAGCCGTATTCTCCCCTATCATCTTTTCCGCACACATCTAAAACCAATGTATCTTCCATTCCCAGAAGAGATGCCATATAATCATTAAGTCCGCCTACCCCGCTGTCAAGATTGGTGTGGGCGCTGTATATGGCTATATCCTCTTTTATTGCAAGGCGGATTGCCCTTTGCTCGGGCTCTGCTTCTGTCATTCGGTTTACAGAGCGGAACATAACGGGGTGATGGCTTAGTATAAGATTGCATCCCCTGGAAGCTGCTTCCTCTACGACGGAATAATCAACATCACAGCATGCAAGGATTTTTGAAATTTCCGCGTCTGCATCTCCCACAAGAAGACCGACATTATCTCCGTCAAAGGCATAGCTAAGAGGAAAATCCGTCTCAAATATTTGTGCAAATTCTTTAATCTTCAAAGTCTATCCCCTCCTTAGTAAACATTTCCAGTTCATATTGTGCTGTATCAATCGCTCTCTCATCCCTTGATGACGCTTTGCGAAGTCCCGACAGAATTTTGTTTCGGACTGATATTTCTCTGTTTCTGTAGTTTTCGAATATGTCCTTACTGTTTTCCTTTATATTTCTGCCTATTATTATATCTCGGGGCGTGGGACTATAACGATACCCTTTTCGTGCAAGGATTATATTATATATCTTACTTCCCTCTATTGCAAGGTACTCATTCTCGACGGACATATCGTTATCATAAAGATACTGTCTTAATTCCTTTTGTGCAAGCATTGGCTGAAGAATAAGACAGGTTCCGTCCTTTAGCTTATCCTTGTCATTTTCGAGTATGGATTTGATAAGAAGACCGCCCATTCCTGCAATTACTATGGTATCTGCCTCTCCGTACTCAAGCTTATTCATACCGTCGGACAGGCGAAGAGACACAAGATTTGTAAGTCCCTCATTTGTGACCGTATCCCGTGCATTATCAAGAGGTCCCTGATTTATATCCATAGCAAGAGCACGGGGACATATATTATTCTTTACGCAGTAACACGGTATGTATCCATGGTCTGTTCCTATATCCGCAAGATGCGAGCCTTGGGGAACAAGTGAAGCTATCTTTGCAAGTCTTGGTGTAAGTAACATATTTTCACCTCTGTTAGAAAGGGGTTGTAAAAACTGACTTTTCACAACCCCTTGTTTGTAGCCTTATATATTATAATCTTTTTTCCAGTTCTTCTTTCTCTGCCTCGTATCCGGGCTTACCGAGAAGAGCAAACATATTTTTCTTATATGCTTCAACACCTGGCTGGTTAAACGGATTAACACCGAGGATATATCCGCTTACACCGCATGCCTTTTCGAAGAAGTACACAAGGTTACCGAAGTTATAAGCATCGAGCTTGGGAATGTTTATAATAAGGTTGGGTACACTTCCGTCTGTGTGTGCAAGAAGTGTTCCCTGGAATGCCTTGGTATTGACATAATCCACGCTCTTGTCTGCAAGGAAGTTGAGCTTATCTACATTTGCCTCGTCATATGGTATAAGTACATCAGATGCGGGTGCGTCCACCTTGAGAACGGTCTCAAACATCATTCTTACGCCGTCCTGAATATACTGTCCCATTGAATGAAGGTCTGTTGAGAAGCTGCAGGATGCAGGGAATATACCCTTGCCGTCCTTGCCCTCGCTCTCGCCGTAAAGCTGTTTCCACCATTCAGAGAAGAATGTGAGCTGGGGTTCATAGTTAACCATTATTTCTATATTCTTACCCTTGCGGTTAAGGATATTTCTTACTGCGGCATACTTATAGCAGTCATTTTCTTCAAAGGGCTTTTTGTATTCCTGCATAGCATCGTATGCACCCTTCATCATTTCGTCAATATCTATTCCTGCTGCAGCGATAGGCAAAAGACCTACTGCTGTAAGAACAGAAAAGCGTCCGCCGACATTATCGGGAATTACAAATGTCTCGTAGCCTTCCTTGTCGGAAAACTCCTTGAGTGCTCCGCGGCACTTGTCGGTTGTAGCGTAAATTCTGGACTTTGCCTCTTCTTCGCCGTACTTTTCTATAAGAAGAGCACGGAGCATTCTGAATGCTATTGCAGGCTCTGTTGTAGTACCTGACTTTGAAATAATATTAACAGAAAATTCCTTATCCTTGAGATATCCCAAAAGCTGTGAAAGGTATGTTGAGCTTATGGAATTGCCCGCAAAGAGTATACGGGGAGTATCTCTTTCCTCGCGGATATTGTAAAAGCAATCTGTAAGCATTTCCAGAGCCGCCTTGGCACCTAAGTATGAGCCTCCGATACCTACTACAACTAGAACATCCGAGTCGGATTTTATCTTGTCTGCACATTTCTTTATGCGGTTAAATTCTTCTTTGTCGTAATTTTGGGGAAGGTCAAGCCAACCCAAAAAGTCGTTGCCTGCTCCCGTAGCTTCTGTAAGTGTCTTTGCGGCAACCTCGGTAAGAGATTTCATATTTTCTATCTCTTCCTGAGAAACGAATGCCGACGCCTTTGAATAGTCAAAGCTAATCATAAAAATACCTCCATATGATTTGAATATTTAACTTCAATCATAAAATATTATTTTTTGAAGCTTAATTTCGATTCGCAGCCTTTTGCAAGTCTTGATATGTTTGAACGGTGCTTAAAGAGCGCAAGTGCTCCTATAACAGCCGAAACGGCTATAAACAAAGCATCCCCTCTGTGAAAAATAATCACCAGAACAGGAAATAAAACTGCACCTATGCATGACCCAAGGGACACATATCCCGATATGAGCATTATAGCTATACAAAGAGTAAAAAGGATAAGTCCTATCCTCCAGTCAAGCATAAAAACTACGGCAATTGTTGTCATTATACCCTTTCCGCCTTTAAAGGAAAAGTACAGAGGATATATATGACCGAGCATTACAAAAAGTGCACTCAAATATACGGGTGCTCTGCCATCCACACCAAATGCATAGGAAAGATATCTTGCTGTAAGAACTGCAATAACTCCCTTAAGTCCGTCAAAAAGTGCCACCAGAACAGCCGCCTTCTTGCCCATTACTCTGAGTGTATTTGTAGCTCCTGCATTTCCGCTTCCCTGTGTGCGGATGTCGCTCCCTTTGAGTCTGGAAAGAATTATTGCTGTATTGACACTACCTATAAGATATGCCAGGACAGATGCAAATATTATCACAAAAATATTCATATTAATCATCCTTTCCTCTTTCTCTTATAATAAATCTTACGGGTGTGCCCTCGAGACCAAAGCTTGTACGGATTTGATTTTCTATATACCTGACATATGAAAAATGAGCAAGCTCCCTGTCATTTACAAAGAGTATAAATGTGGGCGGTCTGGTTGATGCCTGTGTAATGTAGAAAATCTTTAGTCTCTTACCCTTGTCAGACGGGGGCTGAACCTTGGTAATTGCCTCGTTGAGAACATCGTTGAGAACGCCTGTGGAAATACGAACAGCATTCTGATTGTTGACATACTTTATGAGGTCAAATATCTTATTTAGTCTTGAGCCTGTAAGAGCCGAGAAAAATGCAACGGGTGCATATGTCATATACGAAAGGTCTCTTTCAACTTCGTTGCGGTAAAGCTCCATTGTCTTTGTGTTCTTTTCTACAAGATCCCATTTATTTACGCATATTATACTTGCTTTACCCTTTTCGTGAGCATAGCCTGCAATCTTGGTATCCTGCTCTGTTACGCCCTCCATGGCATCTATAAGTATAAGAACAACATCGCATCTGTCTACTGCCGCAAGAGAACGAAGAACGCTGTAACGCTCTATATTTTCGTCTATCTTACCCTTTCTTCTCATGCCTGCGGTATCGATGAATATATATTTCTGTCCGTCCTTCTCATAGGGAGTGTCTATAGCATCGCGTGTTGTACCTGCTATATCGCTGACTATTACTCTGTTTTCTCCGAGAATTTTGTTTATAAGCGAGGACTTGCCTACATTGGGTTTGCCTATTACTGCAACCTTGATTGCATCTTCATCCTCTTCGTCCTCTTCGTCAAAGTCTATATAGCTATAGAGCTTATCAAGCAAATCTCCCGTTCCAAGTCCGTGAATAGAAGAAACCGCAATCGGGTCATCAAGTCCGAGATTATAGAATTCATAGAATTCCATGGGCACATCGCCTACATTGTCTACCTTATTGCACACAAGAACAATCGGCTTACCGCTCTTTACAAGCATTGCCGCAACATCCTTGTCTGCAGATGTAAGACCGCATCTTACATCCACCATAAATATAATAGCATCCGCCATATCTATTGCAAGCTCTGCCTGCACACGCATCTGGCTGGGTATTATATCATCCGTCTTAAGCTCTATACCGCCTGTATCTATGAGCACAAACTTCTTTCCCGACCACTCTCCCTCGGCATATATTCTGTCTCTTGTAACACCGGGGGTATCTTCAACGATGGAAATTCTCTCTCCTATAAGCTTATTAAAAAGAGTGGATTTTCCCACATTGGGTCTGCCCACAATGGCAAAAGTTGGTTTTTTCACTTAAAGCCATCTCCTTTCATTTCAAAACGGCATTTACAAAATCCATACCGTTATTATCACAAATTATTACCTTTACGCCCAGCTTTTCCTCGATGTCCTCTTTGGTAACATCATCTAGCAAAACCGGCATGTCGTCCTTAAACATTGCAGAGGACAAAACAAGATACTCTCCAAGCTCCTTGTCCTTTAGCTGAGATATGATATCACAGCCGCAAAGAAGCCCTGTAACCGTAATTTTTCCTCCGAAGTAATTATTCTTTATCTTATATACATTTACATTAAAATCGGGGGATTTTTGCTTTATTCTGCCTACTGCATCATTTATATAATCATATGCTATTTCCGAGGTTGCAATCGACTTGGAACATGGTAGGGAGCACGATATGTCATTTTTAAGACATTCATCTATTTCGTCAATAAATGTTCTCATAAGTCCCACGCCGTTTTCTATCTGCGGAAAATCATCATAATATTCGCTTGGGGGAAGCTCTTTCCCTCCCTTTATATAGAATTCATCCGCAAGATACACAAGTCCTGTACCCAAGCTTTCCATAAGCTCACTGCGGTATACATCAACCTCTTTAATAACCTTTTTGCAATATTCGCATTCAAAGCTCTCAAGCGGATAAAGTCCGTCCCTGTAGCCTGTTATACCCACAGGAACCACGGATATACTGGCAACAGACGGATACAGCTTTGCCAAATCGAAAATCGTTTTCTTAAGATGCTCTCCGTCATTTATACCCTTGCACAGAACTATCTGTGTATTCATTGTTATTCCTGCATTCTTAAACCTCTCCATAACAGACATAAGCTTTCCTGCAAAGCGGTTACTCAGCATTTTGCATCTAAGCTCTGCATCTGTTGTGTGAACGGATATATTTATGGGACTTATCCTCATAGTGCAAAGCCTGTCTATCTCCTCTTCGGAAAGGTTGGTAAGTGTTACATAATTTCCCTCAAGAAACGACAGTCTGACATCATCATCCTTAAAATACATTGTATCTCTCATATTGGGCGGAAGCTGATCCATAAAGCAGAAAATACACTTGTTACGGCATGTTTTTGCCTCATCCATAAGTGAATTTTCGAACTCGCATCCAAACTGTTCAAAAAGGTCATTATATACCTCTATAACCTCGCTGCTTCCGTCTTTTTTAAGAATTTCGACAGTATAATATCCGTCCGAAGTAAGATATCTGAAATCAAGAACATCAAGAAATTCTATGTTATTTACTTTTAATATAGTATCTCCCTTTTCAACACCGCATTCCTCTGCTATTGAACCGGGGTCAACCGATTTTACAACCGCCTTTGACATTATATATACCTCTGTTTACCGATGTGCTTAAAAAACCTGCCCTGCATTAGAGCAGAACAGGTTTTTTAATAAGCATTATTCTTCAGTCTTTATAACTTCTTTGCCATCATAGAAACCGCAAGCCTTGCATACTCTGTGCGGTAACTTGTATTCCTGACACTTGGCGCATTTTACCATACCCGGTAAAACGAGCTTCCAGATAGCTCTTCTTTTATCTCTTCTTGCTTTTGAAGTTTTTCTCTTGGGTACTGCCATGATTCCACCTCCTGATATTTGTAAGAAACTAGTCTTTTAGAAACTGTTTAAGTACAGCCAGTCGCGGGTCTATATTGTCCTCAGCGCACGAGCAGGTCTGGTTATTGAGGTTAATACCGCAAACATTGCAAAGTCCTTTGCAATCCTCACTGCACAGATAGTTAATCGGCAGAGGGCCCAAAAATGCAAGCTCGGTAACCTCTCTCAAATCTATATTGCCCGATTCGAGAACTGTAACATCATCATCCTCAGCATCGTGCTCGTTCTTTGCAAAGACCTCGCCAACTTCGAATGTGTGATGCACATTTACGCTCTCCAGACATCTGGCGCACTGCGTCCTGAAGGATACATCCGCATCAAGATTCAGGTAAAGAACACCTCTAATGTTTTTGACTGTACCTTTGACAGTAAAGGGTGATTCAAAAACAATATCCTGACCGTTAAAGGAAATGTCTGACATATTAAGGTCAAAATCAAGTTCCTTAACTGCGCCGTCGTTTTGTATTAGCTGTGAAACATCTAAAATCATAATACACCTCGACATAACAAAACTATTATATATATTTATTTGCGATTTGTCAAGTTTTTTTTGATAATATTGTAATTATTTTACTAATTCTGCAGTATCAAGTGCTATCATAAGCTCCTCATTGGTAGGAATTACAAGAGTCTTAACTGTTGCATCGGATGCAGATATATCCTTCTGCTCTCCGCGGCAGTTGTTAGCTTCCTTGTCAATCTTGATTCCCATGAATTCAAGACCGTCTACGATAGCTTCTCTGGTTACCTTTGTATTCTCTCCAACACCTGCTGTAAATATTATAGCATCTACACCGCCCATTGCTGCTGCATATGCACCTACATACTTCTTAACATGGTATGCAAACATATCGAGTGCAAGCTGTGCTCTTTCGTTGGTTTCCATATTTGCTTCGAGGTCTCTGAAGTCGCTGCTTATGCCCGAAATTCCGAAAACTCCGGATTCCTTATTCATAACAGCATCTACACCCTTTGTATCAAGACCCTCTTTTTCCATAATATAGCTTACAATAGCGGGGTCGATATCACCGCAGCGTGTTCCCATTGCAACACCTGCAAGGGGTGTGAAGCCCATTGTTGTATCTACAGAATGGCCATTCATAACAGCAGAAACGGAAGAACCGTTACCAAGGTGCATTGTGATAAGCTTAAGCTCATCAAGGGGTTTGCCAAGCATCTTTGCAGCCTGTTCGGAAACATACTTGTGGCTTGTGCCGTGGAAACCGTATCTTCTTACCTTGTGCTCTGTATAGTATCTGTAAGGAAGTGCATACATAAACGCCTTAGCGGGCATCTGCTGATGGAATGCAGTATCGAATACACCTACCTGGGGTGTTCCGGGCATTGCCTTCTGGCATGCTTCTATACCGATAATGTTTGCAGGGTTATGAAGAGGTGCAAGAGGAATACAATCTCTGATTGCCTCCATAACCTTGTCGTCTATAACTACAGATGCACTGAACACTTCGCCGCCGTGAACAACTCTGTGTCCTACTGCATCTATCTGGCTCATGTCGGAAATAACATTGTGTTCGGGACCTGTAAGCGCCTCGATAACCATGTTTATAGCATCGGAATGGTCCTTCATATTCTGTTCTCTTACAAGGTTATCCTTGCCGTCTACCTTCTGTGTAAGCTTGGAACCCTCGATGCCTATTCTCTCGCAAAGACCTTTTGCGAGAACTGCCTGTGTTTCAATATCTATAAACTGATATTTAAGTGATGAGCTTCCTGCGTTTATAACAAGAATTTTCATTTATAATCAATCCTTTCGACTAGTAATTATGTATTATTTATTTGCCTGTGCCTGTACGCTTGTGATAGCTACAACACCTACGATATCCTCTGCGGAGCATCCTCTGGAAAGGTCATTGATAGGCATTGCGATACCCTGAGTTACAGGACCGTAAGCTTCTGCCTTTGCAAGTCTCTGTACGAGCTTGTAACCGATATTACCTGCATCAAGGTCAGGGAATACAAGAACATTTGCCTTACCTGCAACAGGTGAATCGGGAGCCTTGGATGAACCTACTGAGGGAACTATTGCAGCATCAAGCTGAAGCTCGCCGTCTACCTTGAGGCCGGGGTTGTTTGCCTTACAGATTGCTGTAGCTTCTACAACCTTATCTACATCTGCGTGCTTTGCACTTCCCTTTGTGGAATGAGAGAGCATAGCAACGATTGCTTCCTTTTCAACAAGTATCTCAAAGGATTCTGCAGAGCATGCTGCGATTGCTGCAAGCTTTTCGGGATCGGGATTCTGCTCGAGACCGCTGTCTGCAAATATGAATGTACCGTTCTCACCGTACTGGCAATCGGGAACAACCATAAGGAAGAATGCAGATACAAGCTTAACACCGGGCTTGGTTTTGATAATCTGGAGACTGGGTCTTAATGTGTTTGCTGTAGAGTGGCATGCACCCGAAACAACACCGTCTGCATCTCCTGCCTTAACCATAAGGCATGCATAATACATATAGTCGCCAAGAGCTGTTTTCTTAGCTTCTTCATATGTAAGACCCTTGGACTTTCTGAGTTCTACAAAAAGATTGAGATATTCCTCTGTCTTTTCGTATGTGTAGGGGTCGATTATTGTAGCCTTGGAAATATCGAGACCCTTGCTGTTTTCTTCCACTTCTTCGGGTGTACCGATGATGATAAGGTCAGCGATATCTTCCTTAAGTATAATCTCAGCTGCCTCAAAGGTTCTTCTGTCCATGGACTCGGGCAGTACGATTGTTTTTTTGTCCATTCTTGCTCTTTCTTTGATTCTGTCGATAAAACTCATTTTCTTCCTCCTGTGTATTTAAAAATTTTTATTATAAACTAAATTACATTTTACACCAAAAATTTCATTTTTACAATAGCTTACTTAAAAAATTTTATTTAATTATCCGTTCTTGAGACTGTGAACATCTCTTTCTTCTCTGGTATCATTTTCTATATAATCAAGAATTTCGTTTGCATCCTCGCTGTGTCCGTAAATAAGACGGCAGTCATCTCTTATAAATCTCTCGTTAAAGCCCATTTCAAGAAGCTCGTCAAGATGCTTATAATAGCCGTTTATATCATATATGGCAATAGGCTTTGTGTGTCTTGCAAGCTGTTTTAATGT
>JAZREC010000140.1:0-1901 GCA_045660605.1 Clostridia bacterium | reverse complement strand
TATCGAGGTATGCATCTTCGATAACTCTTCCTGAGCTTCCTACGATTGCATAAAGTCTGAGGTAGCACTTAGCATCGAAACCGCTTCCTTCATCATAACCCATAATGTATGCATAGCTGTTGTCATCTGCAGTTTCGCTCTTTGCCATGAATACGAGTCTGCCTGCATAGTCAAAGTAGAATGCAGCCTTATCGCCTACTTCAAGCTTGTACTCTTCGGAATTCTTATCCTCAAGTGCACGGTAGTAATTGGAATAAGTATAATCCTTACCGTTTATGCAGATATAATCTGTTCCGTCGAGCTCGTCAACTTCGCCTGAGCTTTCCTTGATTGTAGAGATAATAACCTCTGTTCCCTCTGTTCTGTCATAGGGCTTAGCAACAGAGATAACACTCTTTGATGTAATGGAAGAAAGTGAGCTTGAGGACATCTTACCGCCGAGGGAAGATATCTTGAATACTGTACAGTCATCCTCATCAAGAACGATTGATGAACCGTTGATGTTGTTGGAGTCATTGATGGTGTACACACCGTCAGATGAGCTCTTACCTGATACATAGTATGTTTCATAGCTTGTAACATAAGCTATTTCGTAATCCTTACCGCCGTCGTTGTTCATAAGTGTGATTTCGCCGGATTCGATATTGAACATATCCTTAATGAACCCATCTGTAATAGCTTCCTTGGCAACGCCTGAACCATTGTAGATTACATAGAGGTTGTCAGAGAGCTTTGCTGTAAGAGCCTTAGTGCTCTCTTCGTCCTCATAGTACTCAATTTCATCTGCGGATACAGATTCTATGCAGTTTGCTTCAATTGTAATCTTGCTGTTGTCTCCGCTTTCTACAACAGAGATAATTTCATTCTTACTGCTTTCCTTGTAACGGATGGTAACCATCTTACCAAGATAGTTATAGAACTTGTCCAGGCTGAAATCGCCGATGTTAAACTTCTGACCGCTTATCATAACCTGAAGCTTGCTTAAGCCCAGACGCTGACCTGTAAGAGATGTTTCGTAAACACCCTCTACAACACCGTCAAGCTCCTCGTACTCTTCCTCGTCCTCAAAAGAAGGACCGCCTCCGGGCTGAGAAACTGTAATGTTCTTGCAGAAGTCCATGTTGTAAATAAGCTGTGCAACAAGACCTCTGGGTGCTTCGTTAGCACCGTAGCCCTGTGCATACTTTGTAAGGTCAATCTGGTTAGCTATCTGAATGTAGCTTGCAAACCAGGGCTCGCTGGGTGTATAGAGTGAGCCGTAACCCTTTGCACATACGAGCATTTTGATAGCTTCGCCGTATGTAACGGGGTTAAAGGGACGGAATGTACCGTCGGGGTTACCGTTGATAATTCCTGCCTTAACTGCATATGCTATGTAGGGATTTGCCCAGTAGTCCTGAGCAACATCAGGGAACTGTGCTGTTGTTTCTGTAAGTGTTACATTGCCTGCAAGCTTAACTGCAATAAGCTTTGCAAACTCTGCTCTTGTAATGGTATTTTCGGGCTTGAAGTTGAGAACTCCGTTTTCTTCAATACCATTGATTATGCCTGCTTCCACGAGGGAGTAGATTGCACCCTTATATGCGTAATCGTCTGCCACATCGGGGAATGTTACAGTCTCTGCAAATACATTGACTGTAAGAAGTGAAGCCAATATCATCAACACAGAAATGGTTGATGCAATTATGCGCTTAAATGTCTTCATTTCTAAAACCTCCGTTTCATTTTTGTGTCAGTATTATATCCGACACTGATTTATAATAATAATACCATTAAATCACCGCATAGTCAATAAAATTTACATGACCATTTTTTTACAATTCCTTTACAAAGGTGTTGCCTTTGTAATTTTTGTCTTAACAGGGTTAATTGTAAAGTATAGTGTTTTGCTTCCGCTGTAG
>JAZREC010000139.1:0-1234 GCA_045660605.1 Clostridia bacterium | reverse complement strand
ACCGTAAGAAATTCTTGTTACAGTAAAGGTTTCTGTAATATCGCCGTCTTTCTTGGAAATGATTGTTCCTTCACACACCTGGTTACTTTCTCTGGTACCTTCATTGATAAGCACATGAAGCATAAGGGTTTCACCATTGCAAAGCTCAGGAAGGTCTGTTCTTAACTGTGCACTTGTTAAGCTTTCAATAATATCCATATTTATATCCTCCTCTCTCCGTAGGCGTTCTTGCAAAGCACTGTTTGATTTCCGCATGAAATCATTTGCAGAGGACCACCCGTATACAATTAGGTATTGTACCACAAATTCATGGAAAATGCAAGCATTTTTTTCATTTTTTTGCAAAAATATTTTTCTTGTATTTTTCCATCATATCGGGTCTCTTTTTTTCGGTTTCTTCAAGGGATTTTTCCATTCTCCACTTGGAAATCAGGGCATGATTTCCGCTAAGAAGCACCTCGGGCACTTCCCTGCCCATAAAGACAGGCGGTCTTGTATAATGCGGGTATTCCAGAAGTCCCGAGTAGTGCGACTCATCGGTAAAGCTGTCCTCATTGGAAAGAACCCCCTCGACCATACGGCTCACACAGTCTATAACTGCCATAGCAGGTATCTCTCCGCCTGTCAGAACATAATCGCCTATAGATATTTCTTCATCAACTATCTCGTCTATTATTCTCTGGTCTACTCCCTCGTAGTGACCGCAAAGTATTACAAGGTCTTCCATACTGCTCAGCATTACTGCCTTTTTCTGATCGAAAACCCTGCCCTTTGGCGACATATATATTACATACGGCTTGGTGTCTTTAGTCTCATCGCAAATGCTCTTATAGGCATTATATATAGGCTCTGCCTGCATAACCATGCCTCTTCCTCCGCCGTACGGATAATCGTCTACTCTCTTATGCTTATTTACGGCAAAATCTCTTATATTTATTACATTAAATTCTATAATACTCTTCTTCTCTGCTCTTCCAAGCATGCTGTCGTGCAGAACACCCGAAAACATCTCGGGAAAGAGTGTAAGTACATGAAATCTCATATCAATCTATAAGTCCTTTTGGCATAATTATTTCTATATACCCTGCTTTTATGTTTATTTCCATAACAACACTTTTTATAGCAGGTATATATATCATTTTTCCGTTTTGGTCCTTTACGGCATAGACATCATTGCTTCCTGTTGTAATTACATCAGAAACCTTTCCGTATATAGTTTGTCCTTCCCTAACCT
>JAZREC010000138.1:0-1412 GCA_045660605.1 Clostridia bacterium | reverse complement strand
AATTCTATTCATATTAACTGATCACCTCGTCCTTTCATTTTGTTTTTATTATAAAAAAAGTGCCGTAAACTCTGTGATTTACAGCACTTATATCTTACATTCTATTTAATTTTCATTTCATTCTATTCTCGAGCAGGTTTGTCAACCTTTCATAGGCTCATATCAAGTTAATAACAATAATATGGGATCAGCAATGTAACTTTACAAACCTCTTGCATTTTTGATATGATTTAACAAAGCTTTGCATCCTCTTACTACGCCCTCATATGTGAGTTCAAAATTGTCTGTATACCAAGGGTCTGCTATATCCTCATTTTTTCCGTCAAATTCAAGGAGTTTATATATCTTTCCATCGGGATCCCCGCCTGTAATTCGGTGAATATTGCGAATATTGAGAGTATCCATACCGATTATGTAGTCATATTTATTATAGTCGGATTTTGTCATCTGCACAGCATACTTGCCATCGGTCGATATTCCATGCTGACCAAGTATCTCTCTTGTTCCTCTGTGAACCCTGCAGCCAAGTGCCTCTGTACTTGTAGCCGCAGATGCTATTTCAAGTTTAAGTCCTGTATCCTTTACAAGTTCCTTCATGACGAATTCAGCCATTGGAGAACGGCATATATTGCCATGGCATACAAAAAGAATTTTGGTCATATATTTCCTCCTTGCGTTGTAAAACACATGTCATTCATTAACTTTTCTATTTGGTATTTAGTAGCAAGACCGCTTGAAAAAGCAGTTGCTCCGCCCGAAGCTGTGCCGAGCTTCAGTGCATATTCGTATCCTTTATCCGCTCCTGCAAGAAACCCTGCAACCATAGAATCGCCTGCACCTACGGAATTTACCACTACACCTTTATGTGCGTGGCAATGATGGACTTTTCCATGGGAATCAAGCAAAATTGCACCGTCCTTTGCCATAGATACCAGCACATTCTGTGCTCCCATTTCCTGCAAAGCAATGGCACATTGGATAATCTGTTCATCTGTTGAAAGCTCTTTGCCAAAAAGTTCTTCAAGCTCTGCATTATTGGGTTTGATTAAAAACGGTCTGTATTTAAGCGTGTTTTTCAAAAGGTCGCCTGTGGCATCTACTACAATTCTTATTTTCCTGCCGCATAGCCTTTCCAGTATGGTTTTATAAATATTCTCTGGCAAAGACGGCGGGATACTTCCTGCGAGAACAAGGGTGTCTCCATCTTTAATATTGTTTATTTTCTGTAAAAATTCTTCTTGTTTTTCCTTGCTGATATCGGGGCCTCTGCCGTTAATTTCGGTCTCTTCCTCGCATTTGATTTTTACATTTATGCGGGAAAACCCGCTTTCCAGGTGCACAAAGTCTGTTTCGACATCTGCATCTGCAAGATACCCCTCAATTGCCTCACCGGTAAAGCCTGCCACAAAGCC
>JAZREC010000137.1:0-9449 GCA_045660605.1 Clostridia bacterium | reverse complement strand
GTGTTCTGCTTCAAAATCATCACTCCTAATCATAATTGTGTCCAAAAATATTGTACGGTTTCAAATATCAAAAATTTGCCGTTTTAAGACACTTTTTGCTTTCGATGTAAAACTACATTACCCACGCCGTAAAAACTCAATACAGAGGGTGGGTTTTTGGGGCGTTTTTTGCAAAAATTTCGCAAAATTTTGTGTCTCTCTTATTTTTTGCCCGAAAGTATGTTTACTATTCTTTCCAGCTCCTCGGACGAATAATATTCCACGCTGACGGTTCCTTTATTACCCTTGTCCTTGATTTTGACATTTGCTCCGAGAATTGATGATATTCCTTTTTCTATTTCCTTAAGTGCAAGAGTCATATTTAAGTCTTTTTTTGCACCCGTCGGTTTTTTTGTTTGTTTTTGTTTGAGCAGTTCTTCTGTCTGCCTTACACTCAAATCGCCGTCAATTATCTGTTTTGCAATTTCGCCTTGCTTTTTTGCATCGCATCCCATAATTACCTTGGCATGGCCAAACGAAATACTTCCATCTCGTACAAGAGAAAGCACATCGGCCGAAAGCGAAAGAAGTCTTAAGGAATTTGCAACAGAGCTTCGGCTCTTGCCCATCATGGTTGCGACCTGCTCCTGAGTGAGACTGTGCTCGTCCATAAGCTCCCTGTAGCCCAGAGCCTCTTCAACTAAGTTTAGGTCCTGTCTTTGCAGGTTTTCGATAAGGGCGATTTTTCTCGTTTCTATTTCGGAAAGCTCCCTGACAATTGCGGGTATTTCCTTAAGCCCCACCTTTTTTGAAGCACGCCATCTTCTTTCTCCCGCAACTATTGTATAGAAGCCGTTTTCCGCTTTCTTTACAATAATCGGCGATATCACGCCGTTTTCCTTTATGGAATCTGCAAGCTCATTTAAGCTGTCCTCGTCAAAATCCTTTCTCGGCTGACTTCGGTTTGGCTCTATATCAACAAGCTTTAAGCTGATTATATTATCTCCCGCCTCCAATTTAACGGCAGGTGATACTATGTCATCTGCATTTGAGCCTCCCAAAAGAATATCAAGTCCTTTTCCCAGACCTTTTTTTGCCATCAAAGGTCACCTCTTTTCGTATTGGCGCTTATTACCTCGGAAGCAAGGCTCATATAGCTTGTACTTCCCTTTGAGGATTTGTCATATATATTTATCGGCTGACCGAAGCTCGGTGCTTCGCTGAGGCGCACATTTCTCGGTATTACGGATTTATACAGCTTGGCTCCGTAGTACTTCTTGACTTCCCTTGCGACCTGAGTGGAAAGGTTTGTCCTTGTGTCGTACATCGTAAGAAGCACGCCCTCGAGCTCAAGGTTGGGATTAAATGCAGTTTTGATTTTGCGTATGGTGTTTGTAAGCTGGCTCAGTCCCTCCAGAGCGTAGTACTCGCACTGAATGGGAATAATAATGCTGTCTGCACATACAAACGAATTAAGCGTAAGAAGTCCCAGAGACGGCGGACAATCTATGATAATAAAGTCATATTCGTCCTTTATTGTCCTAACCGCTTCTTTCAAAAGATATTCTCTGTTTTCTTCTGATACGAGTTCAATCTCCGCACCTGCCAAATCAATGTTTGACGGACAGAGGTCGAGCTTATGTACATCGGTTTTTATTATAGCATCTTTTATATCAAGACCCTCTATGATAACATTGTAAACACTTTTCTCTATATCCTCTTTTACTATGCCGACACCGCTTGAAGCATTACCCTGAGGGTCGGTATCTATAAGCAGGACCTTTTTGCCGTATGATGCAAGGCATGAGCTTAAGTTGACGCTTGTAGTTGTCTTGCCTACGCCTCCCTTCTGGTTGGCTACGGCTATACATTTGCCCATAAGTTCACCTCTTTTTTCTTATAATAAACATTATATAGCTATTGTATCACAGATACTGAGAGAATGAAATAGTTTTTTGTAAATTTTCTTAAAAATTTTAATTTTTTTATATAAACAATTCTGTAAAGGGTAAATTCCACGATGCGCAAAGCATAGGGTATTCAACCGTTGCTAAGTGCGTATTTCAAGAACATCCGCCTGAAATCTGCACAAAAAACGGAGCCGCGCTGACAAGCTCACTCAGAGCTTGGCAGGGCTAAAATTACCAAACCGCAGCGGAAATTGATTTTCGGTAATTTTGCTCCGTTTTTCTGCTTGATTTAAGGTATCTGTTTTTCCTTGAATATGCAAGACGCAACTTATTGAATATTCCTCTGCTGTGCGCTCGTACGATATACGCTATCCCGTATAACGCGCCTTATGAATTTTGGGGCAAAACATTTGGCACAAATCAAAGTGAAAATTCCGTAAAACCGACGGAATCAAATTTCCTTTGCTGTCCGTTGGTTTTAGCGATGCCTCGCTCTGAGTGAGCGTGTCATCGCGGCGGTATTTTTTCTTTGATTTGGGACTAATGTTCCCAAAATTCATACCTAGCGTGAGACGGGATAGCGTATAGCGGACGAAGCAATTGTATAGATTATACCATTCATAAAATTACTCAAATGTTCCACATGGAACAATTTAAAGAGCACCGCCAAATGTTCCATGTGGAACACTTGCGGTGCTTTATTAAGGATTTGAGCATATTAACCGAGCGTATCACTTTCCATTTTCAATTATTTCTGTATTCTTATAGTATATTCATAATAATTATCCGTCTCGTCTTTTTTCGCAGACGCTTCTATTCCGTTTTCATTCATAAGGCTTACCGCCTTGGATATTGTCTTAAAGAACACCCTCACATCAGAAATAGACCTGTGCATTTTTTTAACAGGCTTTATATCTATTCCCTTGCGTATTATCCTGTCTACCATTTCTTCGCTCTGCCTTACACCCATAGAAAGATCGCACATTCTGAGCGCGGCAGATATCTGCTTTTCCTCGCTGTCAAGCCGAAGCAGACATCTTGCATGGCGCTCCGTAAGCGAATTATCCCTCACTATTTCGATTACGCTTCGGGGCAATTTAAGAAGTCTTAATTTATTTGCGACAAAGGACTGCGTTTTGCCAAGCTTTGATGCAAGCTGTTCCTGTGTGAGATTAAACCTATCTATTACCTCTCTGTAGGAATATGCCTCTTCCATAAAATTAAGGTTCTGTCTCTGGATATTTTCTATAAGACTTACAATAGCGCTTTTGCTGTCCTCCATATCCGTTACAATCGCGGGAACCTTGAGAAGTCCCGCAAGTGCGGCGGCACGAAGTCTCCTCTCCCCTGCCACAAGCTCATATGTACCGTCTGTCTTTTTGCGGACGGTTATAGGTTGCAAAATTCCGTATTCTCTCACCGATTCGCTCAGTTCCTTTAAGCTGTCGTGGTCAAAGGTCTTTCTCGGCTGATTGGGGTTTGGCATAACAATATGTATGGGCAGGTTTATAACCTCTCTTGTGCTTGACCTCGGATAATCACTTGGGTCCCCCGTGAGAAGCTGTGCTTTTATTTTCTTTAGTATCTCCATGGCTTTTCCTCCGTTCTTTTCTTAATTGTAACACCCTTAAGAAGAAAAGAAAACAAAAACCGTTCGTCCAAAAAAGACACAAAAAAATAAGAACCCCCTTATATCAGGGGTTCTTTTGACGGTTTTGGTGCTTTTCGCGGATATTTTGTCGGGGTTTGCGATATCTTTTCTATAATAACTACATTATGATTTATGTCGCCGTCGGGCAAATCGTATTCTTTTATTTCCTTAAGCCTTCCGCCAAGGAGGGATATCGCCTTTTTTGCCTGCTCCGCTTCCTCATGCGCCTTCGGACCCTTAAGGCTTACAAAGAGTCCGCCCTTTTTTACAAACGGCAGACATAGCTCGCAAAGAGTTGTGAGGTTGGCTACTGCCCTTGATACACACACATCATACTTTTCTCTGTGCTTTGTGTCTCTGCCAAGCTCTTCCGCACGGGAATGTATGGTCACAACATCTTCTATACCAAGCTCGCCTATTGCCTCGTCCAAAAAGTTAATTCTCTTATTCAGCGAGTCCACAAGGGTCAAATGCAGGTGCGGATTATTTATCTTTATGGGAAGTCCCGGAAAGCCCGCACCCGTTCCGACATCGATAACACTCATGTTATCCTTAACTATATCTTCTGTGCCCTTGATGCAGTCAAGAAAATGAAGCACAGCAACCTGGTCTTCCTCGGTGATGGCGGTGAGATTTATCTTCTCGTTCCACTCTGTAAGAAGCTCATAGTATCTATAGAAATCGTCTGATTTCTTTTCGTTTATTCCGTTTGATATAAGTATCTCTTTTAATGACATGGCAATTCTCCTTTAGGATATATATATCAGAAGTACATTTACATCCGCAGGCGACACGCCCGATATTCTCGATGCCTGTCCTATTGATTGCGGACGGATTTTATTAAGCTTCTGTCTCGCTTCAAGTCTGAGACCGTATACATCATCATAGTTTATATCATTGGGAATTTTCTTTTGTTCAAGTTTTTTGAACTGTTCCACCTGTGCAATCTGCTTTTTGATATATCCGTCATATTTAATCTGTATATTAACCTGCTCTGCCTCATACTTATCAAGCTCGGGTCTCCTGGGGTCTATGGACGAAAGCACCTCGTAGCTGAGCTCGGGTCTTCTTATTAACTCGCACAGCTTAATTCCCGTAGTTATGGGAGTGCTTGAGTATTTTTCAAGAAGCTCTGTGACTTCCTTTGTCGGACCTACACTTACAGTCATTACTCTCTTTATCTCATTTTCTATATTTTCCTTTTTGCGGAGGAACTTATTATATCTTTCCTCCGATATAAGACCTATCTCATATCCCTTTGGAGTAAGACGCAAATCCGCATTGTCCTGTCTCAAAAGCAATCGGTATTCGCTTCGGCTTGTCATCATTCTGTACGGCTCGTTTGTGCCCTTAATTGTAAGGTCATCAATAAGCGTTCCTATATACGACTCGCTTCGGTCAAGGATAAATTCTCCTCTTCCGAGACATTTGTTTGCGGCATTGATACCTGCCATAAGTCCCTGTGCCGCGGCTTCTTCGTAGCCTGAGCTTCCGTTGAACTGTCCCGCACCGAAAAGTCCCTCGTAATCCTTGAACTCAAGAGTTCCCTTGAGCGTGGTGGAATCTATACAGTCATATTCTATAGCATATGCTGTACGCATCATATGTGCATTTTCAAGTCCCGCAACAGAATGAAGCATCTCTATCTGCACTTCCTCGGGGAGCGAGCTGGAAAAGCCCTGAATATACATTTCCTCTGTATCAAGACCCATAGGCTCAACAAAAAGCTGATGCCTGTTCTTGTCTGCAAAGCGTACAACCTTGTCCTCTATTGACGGACAGTATCTCGGTCCGACACCCTCTATCATACCGCTGTAAAGAGGCGAGCGGTGGAGGTTTTCTTTGATTATCCTGTGGGTTTCCTCACTTGTGTATGTAAGGTGGCAAACCACCTTGTTTTCGCCAGTATCCTCGGTTTCAAAGGAGAACGGAACGATTTCTTCGTCCCCCTCCTGAACCTGCATTTTGGAAAAGTCTATTGTATTGCGGTTTACTCTTGCGGGCGTTCCCGTCTTGAAGCGTCTTAATTCTATTCCCGCATCTCTCAGGCAAGCGGAAAGCTCATTTGACGGGAATACTCCGTCGGGACCGCTCTCGTAGCTTACATCTCCGACTATCACCTTGCCCTTTAGGAATGTTCCCGTTGCAATGATTGCACACTTTACTCCAAAGCGTGCACCGATTTTTGTAAGTACGCTCTTTACCTCGTTGTTCTCTCCGAATTCTATTGATACAATCTCCGCCTGTTTAAGAGACAGGTTGGGTGTGTTCTCTAAGGTGTGTTTCATTTCGTCCTGATACTTTCTGCGGTCGGACTGAACTCTCAGGCTGTATACTGCAGGACCCTTTCCCTTATTTAACATTCTGGACTGGAGGAAAGTCTTATCCGCATTTTTTCCCATCTCTCCGCCAAGGGCATCTATCTCTCTTACAAGGTGTCCCTTTGCCGTACCGCCTATACAGGGGTTACAGGGCATATTGGCAAGAGTATCCATGTTTATTACAAAAAGTATGGTTTTTGCTCCGAGTCTTGCCGACGCAAGTGCCGCCTCGCACCCTGCATGTCCTCCGCCTATTACGGCTACATCATATTCTCCTGCGTAATATTCTTTCATAGTATCACCTTAATTCCTATCAAACATATATATTTAGTAGAAGTTATCAACACTATAGGTTACTTACCCACACAAAAGCTGTGGAATATCCTGTCTACTATTTCCTCTCCTACTGTCTGCCCCGTAATCTCTCCGAGAGCCGATATGGCATCTTCTATATCAACAAAGGTTACATTAGGCTCCATTCCGAGTTCTATCGCTTCTATTGCACTTCCAAGTGCCTCTTCTGCTTTATTTAATGCGTCTCTGTGGCGGACATTGGATATTATCGCCTCGTCCGAGGATGATATATCTCCCACATCAAACTTCTTGTCTATTTTTTCTGCAAGAACATCAAGACCCATACCCTCTTTTGCAGAAAATTCTATAACTGTACCAAAGCTCTCGTAAAGAGAGGTCATATCTGCTTTAATTCCATTTTCTGCCTTATTGATGAGGACAATTGTGTTCTTATCCTTTATACTATCCATAATATATCGGTCGCTTTCGTCAAGCTCCCTCTGTGCATCGGTAACAAAAATTACAAGCTCACAATCTCTAAGTGCCTCTCTTGATTTCTCCACACCGATTTTTTCTATAGCATCGTCTGTTTCTCTTATGCCTGCGGTATCTGTAAGCGAAAGCATCACCTTGCCTATATTTACGGTCTCCTCGATTGTATCTCTTGTAGTTCCCGCAATATCCGTTACTATTGCTCTTTCGTCTCCGCAAAGAAGATTAAGAACAGACGATTTTCCCACATTGGGCTTGCCTGCAATAACGGTCGGTATGCCCTCCCTTATTATTCTGCCTCTGTCCGAGGTCTCGGAAAGAGCTCTGATATCGCAAAGACATTCCTTAAGACCGTCTGTAAATTCCCCGTCTGTCAAAGGCTCAAGGTCCTCGTCAGCAAAGTCGATAAGCACCTGCAGATGTGCCGTAAGAGAAAGAAGCTTTTCTCTTATTTTTGAAATCTGCTCCGAAAGCTTTCCCCTGAGCTGATGTACAGAGAGCGAATGTGCATTGGAGGTTCTGGCATTTATGATATCTATTACCGCCTCCGCCTCAGCCAAATCCATTCTGCCGTTTAAAAATGCCCTCTTGGTAAACTCGCCCGCATCGGCAAGCCTTGCACCCGCGCCGAGAACTGCTGAGAGGATTTCCCTTGTGCTGACTATTCCTCCGTGACAGCTTATCTCCGCAACATTCTCCCTTGTGTAAGAACGGGGAGAGAGCATAACAGTACAAAGCACCTCGTCTATAACAGTACCGTCGGAGCGAACCGCAAATCCATGGGTTACTGTATGTGTGGGTGCATTTTTGAGTGTCTTTCCGTAATGGTTTACAAAAACTCTGTCCGCAATCTCTATTGCATCTCGTCCGCTCAGGCGGATAACAGAAATTCCGCCCTTTCCTATGGGGGTGGAAATTGCGGCAATTGTATCGTCAAATCGCATATTTCAAAACCTCCGAAACAAACAAAAAAGGTTGCCGTTGCCAGCGAAATAACTTGCGGCATGTCGGCAACCTTTTTTTATAAATTTCTGCTTAGTCCTTCTTAAGTGCAATTACAACCTTTCTTCTCATGCCCTGTCCCACGCTGTAGGTGGTAACCTTGTCATGATCCTGAAGTGTTGCGTGGATAATTCTTCTCTCATATGCGTTCATCGGCTCAAGAGAAGTATTTCTGCCCGATTTAACTACCTTGTTTGCAAGCTTGTTTGCAAGATTTTCGAGAGCTTTAATTCTCTTTTCTCTGTAGTTTTCGGTATCCATGGAAACCTTTACAAAATCCATATCGCCTCTGTTTACAACAAGGCTTGTAAGGTGCTGAAGCGCATCAAGTGTCTCGCCTCTTTTGCCTATTACCATGCCCATATCGGGACCCGAAAGCTCTACTTCAAGCTCGGAATTTTCTTTCTTTATATTAACATCTACCTTTTCGCCGAGTATCTCAAAGAGACCGTCAAGAAACTTCTGTGCTCTCTTGTCCGCAGAATCCTGATATGTAACCCGTACACATGCATCCTTGCTTCCAAAACCGAAAAGTCCCTTGGAACCCTCTTCTACAATCTCTATCTCTACCTGATCTTCTGTAAGACCGATTTCCTTAAGCGCAAGCTCTATTGCTTCCTGCTTGGTTTTAGCACTTTTTTCTATAACATTAGTCATGGTATTATCCTCTTTTTTTCTTTTTTATATTATACTTCTTCATTTTTGCCTGTTTCTTTTCTTCTCTTTCCTTATCCTGTCTTTCTATCTCAACCTTAAGTTTCTCGTTGTAGTAGCCGTTCAGTACTACTGTCTGTATGAGGGAGAGAATGTTGGACACTGTCCAGTAAAGACCCATCGCTGACGGGAATGTGAGTGTGAGCCACAATGTCATAAGGGGCATGAAGTATGTCATGGACTGTGTCATTGCCTGTGCGCTGTTTTCCGATGTGCCTGTCTTCTGGTCGGGAGAGAGAACTCTCTGAGGCTTTTCCTCTGTCTTTTTGTCCTCTTTTTTCTTGTTCATCGCTGTACTTACCTTGCTTGTAAGGTAGGTGGTAACGCACGCAAGAACAGGGATAATAAGTGCAGTAAGAGCTATGGCTCCTGCCTTACCTGCCATAAGAAGCTTGATTTCATCCCACGGTGTTGTGGAAAGGTCAAGACCGAAGAAATCAAAGTTTAACTTACCGAGCTTCTCGGCAAGGACAATCTGTGCTCCTGCACTTGTCTCGGAAAGACCGTAAGTCTTAAGTGCCTTGGCAAGCTCCTTTGCGCTGAAACCGAGAACATATTTAACAGGTTGCTGAATAACCCTGTAAAATGCAATAAGAATAGGAAACTGAATAAGAAGAGGCAAACATCCGCCCATGGGGTTTACGCCGTATTCCTTATACAGCTTCATTGTTTCCTGGCTTGCCTTATCTTTATCATATTTATACTTTTCCTGAACCTCTGTAAGCTTTGGCTGCATACGCTGCATCTTTGTCATTGACTTCTGCTGTTTGAGAGTGAGAGGCAGCACAAGAAGCTTAATAAGTATTGTAAGCAGAATAATAGCTATACCGTAGTTTTCGATAGTACCGTATATAATGTTGAGCATAAAGCCCAACGCTCTGTAAATATAGCTCATTTTTACCTCCTGATAAAAGAAACATTCCCGTTTACGGCAAATCTATTCCCCCGCGGGAGAAGGGATTGCACCTGAGAATACGCTTCAAAGCGAGATATGAGCCCTTTAGTGCTCCGTATTTTGTTATCGCCTGTATCGCATATGACGAGCAGGTCGGATAAAATCTGCAGCAAGGCTTCTTTAAGGGCGAC
>JAZREC010000136.1:0-6025 GCA_045660605.1 Clostridia bacterium | reverse complement strand
AAAGAATTGCAGACATCGTTGCAGGTGTTGCAGAAGGCTGTGTTCAGTCAGGCGCTTCTCTTATCGGCGGTGAAACAGCAGAAATGCCCGGTTTCTATCCCATCGATGAATACGACCTTGCAGGTTTCTCTGTAGGTGTTGTTGACAAAGACAAGATTGTTGACACAAAATCAATCGCAGAAGGCGACGTTATTATTGCTCTTCCTTCAAGCGGTGTTCATTCAAACGGTTTTTCTCTTGTAAGAAAAGTGTTTGATGTAGAAAACAAAAATATTAAGCTTCCCGTAGACGCACTTGGCGGAAAGTCAATAGGTGAGACACTTCTCACACCTACCAAAATATATGTTAAGCCCATGTGTGCACTCTTTGAAGAGGTTACTGTTAAGGCTGTATCTCATATTACAGGCGGAGGCTTCTATGAGAACATTCCGAGAACTATTCCCGATGGCTTTACAGCAAGAGTAGAAAAGAAAGCAGTAAAGATACTTCCTATATTCGACCTTCTTGCAAAAGAGGGTAATATCCCCGAAAGAGATATGTTCAATACCTTTAACATGGGTGTCGGCATGAGTATTGTTGTTGACAAAAACGATGCAGACAAGGCTATATCCGTTCTTAAGGCAAACGGCGAGGAAGCATACATAATCGGTGAAATAACAAAAGAAGACGAAAGCGTGATTTTATGTTAAAGGCAAGGGTTTGCGTTCTTGTATCAGGAGGCGGAACCAATCTGCAGGCAATAATGGATGCAATAGACAGCGGAGTTATCACATCTGCCGAGGTTTGTGCAGTAGTTGCATCAAACCCGAATGCATATGCCCTTGAGCGTGCCAAAAACAAGGGGATACCGACAGCGGTAGTACACAAGAAGATGATGCCGTCTCAGGAAGAATTTGAGAAAAAGCTTGTAGAAATTATAGAAAGCTACAATACCGACATCATAGTTCTTGCTGGATTTATGTGTATACTTTCCGAAAATTTTACAAAGAAGTATCCCGAGCGTATTATAAATGTACATCCTTCGCTAATACCGTCATTTTGCGGAAAAGGATTTTACGGTCTCAGAGTGCATGAAGCAGCTCTTGGTTACGGAGTTAAGGTAACAGGAGCAACTGTTCACTTTGTTAACGAAATTCCCGACGGCGGAAGAATAATCATGCAGAAGGCCGTAGCAATAGAAGATGGCGACACACCCGAAACACTTCAAAAAAGGGTTATGGAAAATGCAGAATGGATTATTCTCCCCATGTCTATAGAAAAAGTGGCAAAAGAAATTATTGAAAGGAAAAAATAATTATGAATGTATATCAGACTAACGATATTGCAAATCTTATCAAAGATAATTCTTATGTCGGAAGAGGCATTGTTATAGGAAAAAGCAAAGATGCCCAGAAGGCAGTTTTTGCATATTTTATAATGGGAAGAAGTGAAAACAGCCGTAACAGAGTATTTACCGAAAACGGTGATGAGGTTACAATATATCCCTTTGATGCTTCAAAGGTAGAAGACCCCTCACTTATCATTTATTCCCCCGTTCGTAAAATCGAAAACAGCCTTATAGTAACAAACGGCGACCAGACAGATACCATATACGATTTTATAAAAGACGGCAAGAGCTTCGAGGAAGCTCTTGAAACCAGAGAGTTTGAACCCGACAAACCGAACTTCACACCCAGAATAAGCGGTATTATGAATTTTGCAGACGATAATTTCACTTACAAAATGAGTATTCTCAAAAGTGCCGATGCCGAGGGAACAGAGTGCAACAGATATACATTTTCCTATAAAGCTCTTGCGGGTCTCGGACACTTCATCCATACCTATAATTGTGACGGCAATCCTATCCCCACATTTACAGGTGAGCCTGAGAGGGTAATTATTCCCGATGATATTGATGAGTTTACAAATAACATATGGAATAACCTCAATGAAGACAACAAGATTTCTCTCTATGTAAGATACATTGACCTGAAAAGCGGCAAGACAGAAAACAGAATGATAAATAAGAACCAAAAGTAAGGAGATGTCAAAATGAAGGATTTTGAATTAAAATACGGTTGTAATCCCAACCAGAAGCCTGCCAAAATATTTATGTCAGACGGAAGCGAGCTTCCTATAGAAATATTAAACGGCAAGCCGGGTTTTATAAACTTCCTTGATGCATTTAACAGCTGGCAGCTTGTTAAGGAAATCAAAGAGGCACTCGGTATGTGTGCTGCAACATCCTTTAAGCATGTAAGTCCTACCTCTGCATCAGTAGGTATCAAAATGGATGACAAGCTCAAAAAGGCATGCTTCGTAGATGATGTTGAGGGTCTTGACGATTCCCCGATAGCAACTGCTTATGCAAGAGCAAGAGGAACAGACAGAATGTCATCATTCGGTGACTGGATAGCTCTTTCCGACAAATGCGATGTTACTTGTGCAAAGCTTATTGCAAGAGAAGTTTCCGACGGTGTAATTGCTCCCGACTATGATCCCGAAGCTTTGGAAATCCTTAAGGCGAAGAGAAAGGGTTCATATAATATAGTTAAAATCGATCCCGATTTTGTTCCAAATCCTGTAGAACACAAGGATGTATATGGAATAACCTTTGAACAGGGCAGAAACAACTACAAGATTGACGAGAGCATACTTACAAATCTTGTAACAGATAACAAAGAACTTCCCGATGATGCAAAGAGAGATTTGATTATTGCACTTATAACACTTAAATACACTCAGTCCAATTCCGTTTGCTATGCAAAGGACGGACAGGCAATCGGTGTAGGTGCAGGTCAGCAGTCAAGAATTCATTGCACAAGACTTGCAGGAGGCAAGGCGGACAACTGGCACTTAAGACAGAGCGACAAGGTTCTTAATCTTCCTTTCCTCGATACAGTTAAGAGACCCGACAGAGACAATGCTATAGATGTATATATTTCCGATGACAGCGAAGACCTTCTCGCTGACGGCGAGTGGCAGAAATTCTTTAGCGAAAGACCCGAAGAATTTACCAAGGAAGAGAAAAAGGCGTACCTTTCTCAAATCAAGGGTGTTGCACTCGGTTCCGATGCCTTCTTCCCGTTTGGAGATAATATTATCAGAGCAGCAAAAAGCGGTGTAAGCTATGTTGCACAGCCGGGCGGTTCCATTCGCGATGACAATGTTATTGAAGAATGCAACAAGAGAGGCATGGCAATGGCAATGACAGGAATGAGATTATTCCATCACTAAAATTTACTTGGGAGGTACATATGAACATTATGGTTGTAGGTGGCGGCGGAAGAGAACACGCCATCATCAAAAAAATCAAACAAAGCCCCAAAGCTGATAAGATATACGCACTTCCCGGCAACGGAGGTATAGCACAGGATGCAGAGTGTATTGATATCGGTGCTAAAGATATAGAGGCAATAACTAAGTTTGCAGTATCCAATAATATAGATTTTGCAATTGTAGCACCCGACGATCCGCTCGTTCTGGGTGCAGTAGATGCACTTAATAAAGAAGGTATCAAGTGCTTCGGTCCTGCCAAGGACGCGGCTATAATAGAGGGAAGCAAGGTTTTTTCCAAAAATCTTATGAAAAACTATAACATTCCCCCGGCCGAGTACAGCGTGTTTACTGATTTGGAAAGTGCACTCAGTTATCTTGATACTGCAGAAGTTCCGGTTGTAGTAAAGGCAGACGGTCTTGCACTTGGTAAGGGTGTAATAATTGCAAATACCCGTGATGAAGCAAAGGATGCCGTTAAATCTATGATGCTTGATAAGGTTTTCGGCGATAGCGGAAGTCAGGTAGTTATAGAAGAATTTCTTACAGGTCCCGAAGTGTCCGTGCTCAGCTTTACAGACGGTAAAACTCTTGTACCTATGGTGTCGTCCATGGACCACAAGAGAGCAAAAGACAACGATATGGGACTCAATACAGGCGGTATGGGAACAATTGCTGCCAACCCTTATTATACCGAAGAAATTGCAAAAGAGTGTATGGAAAAGATATTTATCCCCACAATGAATGCAATGAATTCGGAGGGACGCACATTCAAGGGCTGTCTTTATTTTGGACTTATGCTCACACCCAAGGGTCCCAAGGTAATAGAATACAATTGCCGTTTCGGCGATCCCGAAACACAGGTTGTTCTTCCGCTTCTTAAATCCGATTTGCTTGATATTATGATAAGTGTTGCAGACGGAACACTCTCTGATACTGAGGTTGTATTCAAGGACGAGAGTGCATGCTGTGTAGTTATGGCATCCGATGGTTATCCGCAGAAATATGAGAGCGGATTTGAAATCAAGATGCCTGCTGATAAGAATATATATGTTGCAGGTGCAAAGCTAAGTGACGGAAAGCTTCTTACAGCAGGAGGAAGAGTCCTCGGCGTTACAGAGACAGCACCTACACTTAAGGAAGCAATTGATAAAGCATACGAAACCGTCAAAACAGTAAGCTTTGACAATGCATATTATCGCAGCGATATAGGCAAAAGAGCATTGGAGGGTATTAAATAATGGTTTACAGAGTATATGTAGAAAAGAAGAAAGCTCTTGCACATGAGGCTAATTCTCTTAAAAGCGATATCAAAAGCTTTTTGAGTATAGGCTCTGTTGAGGATGTAAGAATTATCAACCGCTACGATGTAGAAAATATATCAGAAGAGCTTTTTGATTACTGCAAGAAAACAGTTTTCTCCGAGCCGCAGCTTGATGATGTTTATGACAGCTTTAATCCCAAGGACGATGCTGTTGTGTTTGCGGTAGAATATCTTCCCGGTCAGTTTGACCAGAGAGCAAATTCAGCCGCAGAGTGTATACAGCTTATTTCTCAGGGAGACAGACCTACTGTCAAGACAGCAAAGGTGTATGTGCTTACAGGTAAGCTTTCCGACAGCGAGATAGAAGAAATAAAGAAATATGTTATCAATCCCGTTGAGGCCAGAGAAGCTTCGCTCAAAGAGTACGAAACACTTGAAATAAAGTACGAAATTCCGTCCGAGGTAAAAACACTTAATGGATTTATAAACCTTGATAAAGACGGTCTTATGGAATTTTTGAAAGAGAACGGTCTTGCTATGGATATAGACGACCTTATGTTCTGCCAGAACTATTTTATTTCAGAAAAGCGTGACCCCACGATAACAGAAATAAAGATGATAGATACCTACTGGTCAGACCATTGCCGCCATACAACCTTCCTTACAACAATAGATTCTGTTGAGTTTGAGGATGATACCGTAAAGGAAGCATATGACGAATACATTTCAGTAAGGGATGCACTCGGAAGAAAGAAGCCCATTAACCTTATGGATATGGCAACTCTTGCAGTAAAGCATCTCAGAAAATCAGGAAAGCTTGATAAACTCGATGAGTCTGAGGAAATAAATGCTTGTACAGTAAAGATTGATGTTGAGATGGATGGAAAGAAAGAAAAGTGGTTACTTCTCTTTAAGAATGAAACACATAACCATCCTACAGAAATAGAACCCTTTGGCGGTGCGGCAACCTGTATAGGCGGTGCAATCCGTGACCCGCTTTCAGGCCGTTCATATGTATATGCGGCAATGCGTGTTACAGGTGCGGCAGACCCCACAAGACCCGTATCCGAAACAATGGAAGGAAAGCTTCCTCAGCGTAAGATTGTAACAACTGCTGCAAACGGCTATTCATCTTACGGCAACCAGATTGGTCTTGCAACAGGTATGGTTGATGAAATATACCATGACGGATATGGGGCAAAGAGAATGGAAATCGGTGCTGTAATTGCGGCAGCTCCGCAGGAAAATGTCCGCAGAGAAAGACCTGCACCGGGAGATATTATAATTCTTCTTGGAGGCAGAACAGGCCGTGACGGTTGTGGCGGTGCTACCGGTTCTTCTAAATCACACACACTCGAATCGCTCGAAAGCTGCGGTGCAGAGGTACAAAAGGGTAATGCTCCCGAAGAAAGAAAACTTCAGAGACTTTTCCGCAACAAAGAGGCATCAACACTTATAAAGCGTTGTAATGACTTTGGTGCCGGCGGTGTATCTGTTGCAATCGGT
>JAZREC010000135.1:0-5058 GCA_045660605.1 Clostridia bacterium | reverse complement strand
AGATACCTGTCATAACATTAACAGCGCCAAGCTCTGTTACCTGGCCTTTTTCGAAACCTTCCAATGAGGGGTCGGTTTCAAATGCAAATAACTCTTCGAATGAAGGGTTGTGAATGATTTCCTTCACGCCGGTAATACCGTATTTGCTCAAATCAATAGTTTTCATAATAAACCATCCTTTCGTATATATATATTATATTATATTAAAACAAAATTATAATAAACTGCGAAACAAGAACTACTGCGATAAGCGCAATAGGATATGTTGCCGCATATGCCGCTGCTACATCTTCGGTTCCTGCAACACCAATGAGTGTACCGAGTGCGGGGGTACTTGTCATACCGCCTGTGATAGAACCGAGGTTGTTAAGCAGGCTGAGCTTAAGTACATATTTTGCAAAGACAAAGCCGATTATCATCGGGAATATGGTCATTACTATGCCGTATACAAAATACATGGGGTCAAAGTTTGCTATAAATTCCGCTCCGCCGGGAATACCTGCTCCGACAAGGAAAAGAACAAGACCAAGCTCTCTGAAAAGCTTGAGAGTGCTCTGGGTCGGCATAACGCTTATGCGTCCGACTCTGCCGAAGTGTCCGAGTATAAGGCTCATAAGAAGGCATCCGCCTGTGGTTGTAAGAGAGAAGCAAGTACCATCAAGTCCTGCAGAGGAAAGAGGAATTTTGATCTGTCCTACAATTGTTCCGAGGATTGCCGCAAGAGAGAAGCCTGCAATACCCATGTGGTCGATTTCAAACAGCTTGGAAACCGCCTTTTTCTGAGTGTTTTCTGATGATATTACAAGTTTTGCTCTTTCCTCTTCCATATTGGCTTTTGAAAGCTTTGGAACAATCTGTACAAAGAGAACAACGCCTATAACACCGAATATATAAGCTATACCGTGTCCTACGGAAACGAGACCTGTAAACTCAGGAGCAACAGTTGCCTTTGCCGCAGAGAAAGCGGGGGTTGATGTGAGCGAGCCTGAAAGAAGACCTACAATCATTGCAACAAAGCCGTCCTGACTTTCTATGGTTGCGCCGTATCCGAAGATTTCTCCCGCGTATATACATGCTACTGCAGAAATTCCGCCTGCAAGTATAATCATAATGCCCAGAAGCACATATGATTTGAAGTTTTTCTTAAAATTGCCGAAGAACTTAGGTCCTGCAATGTATCCTACAGATGTTACAAAGAGAACAAGTCCGAGGCTTTCGATTATTGTAAGTCCCGAAGAAAAATCATAGGGCTTTGACGATGCGGAAAACAAAAGCTCTCCCGCTTCATTAACCTTAAAGAAAAATGCTCCGAAAACCAATGCAATAATGAACACACCTGCATCGCCCAGCGATACACCCTTTATGGTTATTCTTCCGAGAAGATAACCGAGAAGAAGAACGCTGAAAACTACAAACAGCATGGTGTAGATATTGCTTATTGTTATAATACCATTGAGTAAAGTCATTTATACCATCTCCCTTTTATATACTTTTCTGATTTGTGTAGTTGGGGAGAAGCTTGGGTGAAACTGCATCGGTTTTTATCCCTGCATCTGCAATTTCCTTCTCGAACTTATCAACATGCGAAAGTGTAAGCTTGCCCACACTCACATCTTTTGCTTTGGCAGCGGCATTCTTACCTGCGCTTCTGCCGAATACTATGATATCAAGAAGCGAGTTACCCATAAGTCTGTTCTTGCCGTGAATTCCGCCTACAGCCTCGCCTGCAACAAAGAGGTTTTCCACATTTGTTGTCATACAGTCTGCATTTATATCAAGACCGCCGTTCTGATAGTGAAGTGTAGGATAAACAAGTATGGGCTCCTTGCGGATATCTATGCCGTACTTGGCAAACATTCTCCACATGGCAGGAATTCTTTTCATAATAGTGCCTTCGCCGCCGATTTTTTCTATCATTGGGGTATCGAGCCATACGCCCTTGCCGTTTCCTGTGTCTACGCCGTTGTCTCTTTCGGAACATTCGCGGATGATGGAAGCAGCCGAAACATCTCTTGTTTCGAGAGGATGCATAAATGCCTCGCCGTTTTCGTTAACAAGCTTTGCACCGAGTGAACGAACCTTTTCTGTAACGAGAGCACCGAAAATCTGTTCGGGATAAGCAACACCTGTCGGGTGGTACTGAAGTGTCTCTGCATAAAGAAGCTTTGCACCTGCACGGTATCCGAGTACCAGACCGTCTGCGGTAGCACCGTAGTGGTTTGATGTCGGGAAGCCCTGATAGTGCATACGGCCTGCACCGCCTGTTGCAATAATAACTGTTTTTGCCTTTGCAACAAGAAGCTCTTTTGTTTCCATATTCATAAGAACCGCACCTGCGGCGTTGCCGTTTTCGTCAAGAATAAGCTCTATTGCAGATGTGAAGTCAACAACGGGAATATTGCGGTTAAGAACCTCGTCGCGAAGTGTTCTCATAATTTCGGCACCCGAATAGTCCTTTGCCGCGTGCATTCTCTTTCTTGATGTTCCGCCGCCGTGGGTTGTTACCATTGTACCGTCAGCTTCCTTGTCGAATTCAACACCGAGGTTGCTGAGCCACAAAATAGCCTCGGGCGCATCGCATACGAGCTTTGACAAAAGCTCCTTCTTTGCGGCAAAATGACCGCCTCCGAAAGCATCTACAAAGTGGATTGCGGGTGAGTCGTTGGGCTTATCTGCCGCCTGAATACCGCCCTCTGCCATCATTGTGTTTGCATCGCCCATTCTGAGCTTTGTAACAATCATTACATCTGCGCCAGCTTCATGTGCCTCGATTGCGGCAGATGTACCTGCACCGCCTCCGCCGATGATGAGTACATCGGTCTCAAAATCGGGGTTTTCGAGGTCTACGCTGTCTATTGTTATACGGCTGTGTGCCTGAAGGATTTCCGCAAGCTCTGTGGGAACCTTGTCGCCCTTGTTGGGGCCGATTTTAAGCACATCAAATTCGTCCTGCTTGTAATCCGGATGAAAAGCGGCAAGCAAATCTTCCTTTTGCTTTGCTGTCATACGATCCGGCTCCAGGGCTATATTTTTTTCTCTTGCCTGTTCAACTGCGGCAATTGATTTCTGAAATTTTTCCGAATACATATTCTTTTCCTCCTTACTTTTCGATTTCTCTTGTATTATAAAGCTCTTTCATTTCCTCAATGGGCTTTTGCATAAGAGCTTCTATAAGCTCAGTAAACTCACCGTCTTTGATTTCTTTGACGCGGTCTTCGAGGTGTCCGCATCCGGGTGCTAAGTATTTACCGTTAATTCTTCTTGCAAGCATTGCAACCTGAGGATGTGAAATTCCTGCAGGGCATCTTGAGGAGCATACTCCGCACATTACACAGTCAAAGGACTCCTCTGCACACTTTTCGAAATCGCCTCTCTGAGCATATGCGATATACTGCATAACATTAAGTTCCTGAGTACAGCTCTTTGTGCAGGCATTACAGCCTATGCAAGCATAGATTTCGGGATAGAGCTGCATCATAACAGACTCGTTTACAGGGATATTTTCGATATCGTAGCCTTCCTTGACAAGCGGGAAGAAAGGAAGTGTTGCGATATACATATTGTCCTCTACCTTTGTCTGACAAGCAAGGCAAGCCTTGAGCTCCTTGTCGCCTTTTATGCGGTAGATGGTCGCACATGCACCGCAGAAGCCGTTACGGCATCCGCAACCGCGTACAAGCTGATAGCCTGCATATTCCATAGCGGTCATTATTGTTAAGTTTTCGGGCACTTGGTACTTTTTGCCGAAAAGATATATATTAACTAATTTTTCCATATTATCTCTCCTTTAATACTCATCGGGAAGCTCGTCGAGCTCATCGCATCTGAATACAGGTCCGTCCTTGCAGACATATTTTGCACCTACATTGCATCTTCCGCACTTGCCTACTCCGCACTTCATTCTGAGTTCAAGCGTTGTGTAAATCTGTGTCTTGTCAAAGCCAAGGTCACAAAGTCCCTCAAGTGTAAACTTAATCATAATCGGGGGTCCGCAAAGAACGGCTGTCTTGTTTGTATCAAAGCCAAGCTCTTTTACATAGCTTGGAACAAAGCCTACATGGCCGTCCCATCCGTCCTGAGGATTGTCTATTGTAAGGTGAACCTTTACCCCTGCGTCGTTTGACCACTCGTCAATGATTTCCTTGTAGTCAAGCAAATCGTCCTTGCTTCTTGAACCGTATACGATATCAATTTCGCCGTAGCGGTCACGGTAGTGTCTGCAGTAATTGATAACCGAGCGAAGAGGTGCAAGACCTACACCGCCTGCGATAAACAGAAGATTTTTGCCTGCGAATACATCATCAACGGGGAACGGATTTCCGTAAGGTCCTCTGATTGTTATCTGCTGGCCGACCTCTGCCTGATGGAGCCAATCGGTTACACAACCGCATTTTTTGATGGAAAATTCCATGTATTCCTCATTTGTCGGAGAGGAAGTAATAGAAAACATTGCTTCTCCGACTCCGGGGACAGAAAGCATTGCACATTGTCCCGGGCGGTGGTCAAATGCCTTTTTGCCGTCGGGGGTCACAACCCTGAATGTCTTGATATCGGGTGTGTCGATACGGACATCTGTTATAACACCGACCTTGGGAATTAAAGTTTCTTCTTTATTCACTCTCTTTCCCTCCTATCTTTTTCATAACCTTGACTATATTCATAGAAATAGGACATTTTGAAAGACATCTTCCGCAACCCACACAGCTCATAAGTCCCCCGTTGTTTTCGGGATAGTAAACAAGCTTGTGCATAAATCTCTGACGGAAGCGTTCCTTCTGAGTAAGTCTGTTGTTTCCGTGTGCCATCCTGGTAAAGTCGGAATACATACAGGAATCCCAGCATCTGAATCTTATAACGCCATTGCCTGTGTTGAAGTCCTTTTTATCATAGCACTGACATGTGGGGCATACAACGGTACAGGTTCCGCAACCAAGACAGCTCTGTGACAGTTCATCCCAGGCAGGATTGTTAAAGAATTCATTTGTTTTTCCACCGCCGAAAGCATCTGTTTTAAGGCCTTTTAGCGGAAGTTTATTCATAATTGCAGAAATTTTTTCT
>JAZREC010000134.1:0-4221 GCA_045660605.1 Clostridia bacterium | reverse complement strand
CCTGCCGAAGCAATAAAGAATAATGTTTTCGGCACTCTCAATGTCTCGCAGTGCGCGGACAAATTCGGGGTAAAGAGATTTGTTATGATTTCCACCGACAAGGCGGTTAATCCCACAAACATAATGGGAGCGACCAAGCGTATGTGTGAAATGGTTGTTCAGGCAATGCAGAAGATAAGCTCTACCGAGTTTGTTGCCGTTCGTTTCGGCAATGTTCTCGGTTCTAACGGAAGTGTAATTCCGCTTTTCAAGAAACAGATAGAAGAGGGCGGACCCGTTACGGTAACACACAAGGATATCACAAGATTTTTTATGACTATACCCGAGGCTGCACAGCTTGTGCTTCAGGCGGCAAGCTATGCAAGGGGAGGCGAAATCTTTGTTCTTGATATGGGTAAGCCTGTAAAAATTTATGACCTTGCAAAAAATATCATAAGGCTTTCGGGCTACACCCCCGGAGTTGATATTAACATAGAGGTTACGGGACTTCGCCCGGGCGAAAAGCTCTACGAGGAGCTTCTTATGAGCGAGGAGGGTCTGGAGAAGACCCGCCACGAGAAGATATTCATAGGTGCACCCTCGGATATAACAATGGAGGAGCTTATGCCAAGCCTTGATATGCTTCATACCGCATCAGAAACAGACGATGTATCCGCTATTAAGGATATTGTAGAAAAGGTAGTTCCAACTTATATCAGAAACCCCGAAACCGTAAACAAAACAAAGGCAGAGGCAAGATAGTGGTCGGCACAGCTATAATAAAGGATTTTGAGACAGGCTCTTTCGAAAATATCCGTCTCACATTCTCGGAGGGTATGTCCTTTGCGGATATAGACAGGGCAGAGGAGGTTGTGTCATGCCTTGTTAATATCGGGAAGCGAAGCATAAAATACGATTACGGCAATATGGATATTGCACACACTCTTACAATGAATGAGGTTCTGGATACTGCCGTTAAGGCGAGGGAAATGTGGATGGAAAACCCGTATCTTACAATAGCGCGCTTTGTACTTAGTGACGGAAGCTGTGAGATGCGTACAGCATCGGAAAAGGCAGGAGTATATGAGATGCCTGATTTGTGGGCACTGTACGACAGCGAATGTAAGGATATGTATAAGCTCATAAAAACTGTTTCGGACAAGGATATCCTATATGCGTCCCTGTTTTGCGAGGCAATCAATTATGCTGTATGTGTTGTCTTTGGCATAGAGGAGAGGCTTTTTACTTATTCCGCGTGCGGTATATATGTAAATATTCCCCTTGCCGAAGCTTGCTCGGGAGAGGTTATAGAAACAGATAATAACCTTAGAAAATATTTTTCGTCCATGGTGAAAAAGTACCTTGGAACTATGAAGAAACCCCAAAATACAACAGAATTTGAAAGCGATGACGGACGCGGAACCGCATCGGACATTATTTTGTCTTACCGTATGTATAAAACAAAGGTACTTGGGAGGGTAAGAGAGCTTTGCTTCTCATCAAAAGGGAAGAAGCTTATCCTCAGCCTTGCAGACGACAGCAAAATACTTTCGCTCACAGACAGTATGTACTCGGAGCTTGAGTATTATTTAGGCATAATCGGTCCTCTTTTTGAAAGAAGCTCACATGCAAGATATATAACAATAAGGGATTTGCTCTGCTATGCATCTCTGCCGTCTATGCGCGGTGATATACAGAAAAGAGGCAGAGCAGGAAGCGTCAATTATAAATTACATTCCAGACTGCCATGCCCCGACTATTATGATTCAAGGGGAAAGGCATATTGGAAGAAAGGATGATAAATATGAAAATCAAACCGGGATTTGCACTCAAGGAGGTTGCAAACAGCTTTGTTATAGTTCCCACAGGCTCAAATATTGTTGATTTTTCTGCCATGATTACCATCAACGAGACAGGCGCATTTTTGTGGAACTCTATAGGAGACGGAGCTACTGAGGAAGAGCTTGTCGAAAAGCTTCTTAATGAATATGATGTAGACAGAGATACCGCAGTTTCCGATGTGCATGAATTCTCTGAGGTTCTCAGAAACAAAAAGGTAATTGAGTAATGATAATTAACGAAAACGGAAATTACAGCATAAATGACCTTGTACCCGTAATAGAGGAATGTCTGAAAAACGGATCCCAAGTCCGCATGCAGGTTACGGGAATAAGCATGACCCCGATACTTCATAATCTCAAGGACAGCGTTGTTCTCGCACCGCCCGACAGAATTAAAAAATATGATATAGTTCTGCACAGGAGGTCAAACGGACAGTATATTCTCCACAGAATTATCAAAAAGAAGGGAAATATACTCACAATCGCAGGAGACTTTGAGACCGAGAAGGAGTACCCCGTAGATACAGGCTGTGTTATAGCCAGAGTTGTGTCCTTTTGCCGTAACGGAAAGGAGTATTCGGTCGATGATTTTATCATAAAGCTCTATGCAAGACTGTGGGTTTTGATTTTTCCGATAAGGCATCAGGTTCTTTATGCACTCAATTCGGTTAGGAGGTTACTCCATGTATAGACCAATACGCTGGCTTTTTGGCAGAGTAAGAAGCATTTTGCCCGCAATTGCCTCTCTTACTGTAATAGCCATAGCGCTTTCGTACATATCTGTTGAGTTTGCCATGGCAAGCAGGGTACTTCTTGACTGTGCAACAGGTGTTTCCGATGTCAGCTTTTCGGGAGCGGTCATAAGGCTTGTTGTGCTTCTTGCCCTTGACCTTGCGTTGCAGAGTATATACAGCATATTCTCACTCAGAATGGGCACCCGCTTTAAGAACCGTATGCAGAGAGATGCCTTTTCCAAGGTAATGACAAGAGATATGGAAAGCCTTGGTTCATTCCATTCGGGCGAAGTAATCAACAGACTTACAGGAGACATCGGGATAGTCAGCACCAATGTTATAGATGTTGTTCCGACGGTTGCAATGCTTGTGTCGGGAGTTGTGATGAGCTTTGTTGCACTTTTAAGGCTCGATATGTCTCTCGCACTTATGTGTATAGCTCTCGGACCCGTTGTTATTGCAGGCTCTGTAGTCTACGGAAGATGTGCAAAGAGACTTCACGGCGAGGTAAGGCAAAGTGACGGAAAAATTCTGTCATTTATGCAGGAGTGTATACAAAATCTTCTTGTTATAAAGGCGTTCCGCACAGAAAACAAGGCTTCTGACCACGCGTCAGCTTTGCAGGAGAAAAATTACAGAATAAATATGAAGGTAGGCTATGTGAGCCTCTTTGTAAATATAATATACTTTGTTGCAATGACCGCCGCATACTATGTCGCAGTTATATGGTGTGCAAGAAAAATACACCTCGGCATTATGACGGTAGGTACATTTACAGCAATAATTCAGCTCGTCGGTGCTGTGCAGAGCCCGTTCCGTGAAATTTCGGGCACAGTTTCAAAATTCTTTGCAACACTTGCGTCCGCAGAGCGTATAATGGATATGGAAAATCTGCCCGAGGATATAAAAGACAACGGCAAAATAAAGGATTTTTCATCGATTGAAATCAAGGACATGTCCTTCTCCTACGGAGATGGCGAAATCTTTGAGGGAGCAAACCTCTCGATACAAAAGGGCGATATCGTGGTAATACGCGGTATATCGGGACAGGGCAAGAGCACGCTTTTCCGTCTGCTTCTTGGCATACACAAGCCAAAGTCGGGAGAGATATCCGTATGTGACGGCACAAAATCCGTTCCGCTCACCGCTTCTGCAAGAGAGCTCTTTGCATATGTTCCGCAGGGCAATATGATAATATCGGGAAGCATCGCAAGAAACATTGCTTTTTTTGACGAAAACCCCGACTATGACAGACTTGTGAGAGCCTCTGAATGTGCATGCATACGGGAGCTTATAGACAGTCTTCCCAAGGGCTTTGACACCGTAATCGGTGAAAACGGTATGGGTCTGAGCGAGGGTCAGGTGCAGAGACTTGCCGTTGCAAGAGCTATATATCTTGATGCTCCGATTATACTTCTCGACGAGGCAACAAGCGCCCTTGATGATGAAACAGAAACTAAAATTTTGTCTAATATCAAGAGCTTAAAAGACAAGACCTGTCTTATAATAACTCATAAGGATGCAGCTTTTAAAATTTCTACAAAGAATGTGCAGATAAATGACGGTAATTTGGTCAAATTATAACAGGTTGTTTATAATGCACAAAGAACCAAAAGGTATATTGTAAGAATTTTTGGCATAAAAATACATATAAATCTATTGACAAT
>JAZREC010000133.1:0-12878 GCA_045660605.1 Clostridia bacterium | reverse complement strand
CCATGGGTTGCGGCAAAGGATGTAATCCTTGAGCTTCTTAAGATAATGTCTGTAAAAGGCGGTGTGGGTAAGGTTATAGAATACTGCGGTGAGGGTGTAAAAACTCTTTCCGTACCCGAGAGAGCGACCATAACAAACATGGGTGCAGAGCTTGGTGCAACTACCTCTGTTTTCCCCTCTGACGAAATAACAAAGAAATTCCTTAAAGCCCAGAAGAGAGAAGATGTATGGGTAGAACTCTCTGCAGACAGCGATGCTGTTTATGATGAAGAGATAACAATTGACTTATCTTCACTCCAGCCTAATGCTGCATGTCCCCACTCACCTGACAATATAAAGAGCATATCCGAAATCGGCTCTATGAAGATAGATCAGGTATGTATTGGCTCATGCACAAACAGTTCTCTTATGGATATGATGAAGGTTGCACATATATTAAAAGGAAAGACAGTACATCCCGATGTATCTCTTTCTATAGCACCGGGTTCAAAGCAGGTGCTTAATATGCTCGCACAAAACGGAGCATTATCAATAATGATAGATGCAGGTGCAAGAATTCTCGAAAGTGCCTGCGGTCCTTGTATAGGTATGGGTCAGGCACCCAATTCGGGCGGAATATCGCTCAGAACCTTTAACCGTAACTTCCTCGGAAGAAGCGGAACAAAGGACGGACAGATATATCTTGTTTCTCCCGAAGTTGCGGCTCTTTCTGCAATTACAGGCGTTCTTACAGACCCGAGAACACTCGGCGATATGCCTGAGTTTACAATGCCCGAGGAATTTGTTATCAATGACAATATGATAGAAGCTCCCTGTGACGAAAAGGACATGGATAGTGTAGAGGTGCTCAGAGGCCCCAACATTAAGCCGTTCCCCAAGACAGAACCGCTCAGCGATACCATTGATTGCAAATGCTCACTCAAGGTTGGCGACAACATTACAACAGACCACATAATGCCCGCAGGTGCTAAGATACTTCCCCTGCGTTCCAATATACCTGCTATTTCTAAGCATTGCTTTACAGTATGCGATGAAGCCTTCCCCGAAAGAGCAGAGGGTCTCGGAAAGAGCATTATAGTAGGCGGTGCCAACTACGGTCAGGGTTCATCAAGAGAACACGCTGCGCTTGCTCCTCTCCATCTCGGAGTTAAGATAGTTATTACAAAATCGTTTGCAAGAATTCACAGAGCAAATCTTGTAAATGCAGGTATTCTCCCCTTTACATTTGCAAACGAAAATGACTATGACAAGATATCCGAGGGCGATGAGCTCATCTGCACAAACCTCATAAACTCTGTAAATAACGGCGATATGATAACCGTACTTAATAAAACAACAGGCGAGAGCATCCCCTGCATATGTGAGCTTTCCGAAAGAGCAAAGGAAATTGTCCTTGCAGGCGGACTTCTTAGCTACACAAAGTCAAAATCTAACAACTAATATTCAAGAAAGGACTGATACAGATGGCAAAAATTCAAATGAAAACTCCCCTCGTTGAGATGGACGGAGACGAGATGACCAGAATTATCTGGAAGCTTATTAAGGATATACTTATTCTCCCCTATGTAGACTTAAAGTCCGAATACTATGACTTAGGGTTAGAATACAGGAACGAAACCAATGACAAGGTTACTGTAGACAGTGCCGAAGCTACCAAGAAATACGGTGTTGCGGTTAAATGTGCTACAATAACACCCAATGCGGCAAGAATGACAGAATATAACCTCAAGGAAATGTGGAAATCCCCTAACGGAACAATAAGAGCAATCCTTGACGGTACAGTATTCAGAACTCCTATAATTGTAAACGGCATAACACCCTTTATTCCCACATGGACTAAGCCTATAACAATCGCCCGTCACGCATACGGCGATGTATACAAGAATACTGAGCTTAGGGTAGAAAAGGGTTCAAAATGCTATCTCACTTCCGTTGATGCTGATGGAAATGAAAAGAGAGAATTAATCTACGATTTCTGCGATTCTGATGGTATAATTCAGGGTATGCACAACAAGGATACTTCAATATCCAGCTTTGCAAGAAGCTGCTTTAACTTTGCACTTGACACAAAGCAGGATGTGTGGTTTGCAACAAAGGATACAATTTCCAAAAAGTATGACCATACATTCAAGGATATATTCCAGGAAATATATGATAACGAGTACAAAGAGAAGTTTGAAAATGCAGGAATAGAATACTTCTACACCCTCATAGATGATGCAGTTGCAAGAGTTGTCCGCTCCAACGGCGGATACATCTGGGCATGCAAGAACTACGACGGCGATGTAATGAGTGACATGGTTGCAACAGCATACGGAAGTCTTGCAATGATGACAAGCGTTCTCGTATCACCTGACGGTGTTTATGAATATGAAGCTGCTCACGGAACAGTACAGAGACATTACTATAAGCATCTTGAAGGCAAGGAAACCTCAACAAACAGCGTAGCAACAATCTTTGCATGGTCGGGAGCGCTCAGAAAAAGAGGCGAGCTTGATAGCACTCCTGAGCTTTGCGATTATGCAGATAAGCTCGAAAAGGCTACAATCGAAACAATAGAAAGCGGTATAATGACAGGTGATTTGTACCTGCTGTCCTCGCTTGAAAACAAGAAGAAGGTCAATACCGAAGAATTCCTTATAGAAGTAAACAAAAAGCTCGAAAAAATGTTCTAACATCAAACGGCTGTAAAAACTCAAGGTTTTTACAGCCGTTTGTTTACTTAAATTTTTTATCTATATATTCCCTTACTTCGTCAGCTCCGCATTTAAGAGAAAAGGAAAATTCCTCCTCAATAAGCCTGAGTGCTGTTTTGAGAATTCCCTCGTCCGAAGAAGAGAGCTGTCGTCCCTGAGCTTCCTTTTCAGCTTTTTTGATATGGATGGCCTGTGCAAGAAGCAAAAGCTCAGCAGAGTTTCCGTTCAAAATAATGGAATTGAATTTTGATTGTCTTTCCGCCTTATCTTCAATCCATTCCAACTGATTATTTTTTGCAAGCTCAATAATGCCGTCAAGCTCTTTTACGGTCATTACAGACCTCATTTTAGAAACAAGGTTTGGTTTACTGAGCGGAACATAAACCGTCGAGGAGGGACTTAATTTGGGCCTCAGGACATAGTATGTCCCCTTATCTCCCCCAAACTGCATATCTTTGATATCCTCAACAAGACAGATACCGTTCTTACCGTATACTACCAAATCATCCTTACCTATATTCATATGCCAAATCCCCTTTGATGCAATACGGCGATGCTTGCCCGATTGCTGTATAATTCAATCTGTATAATATATTCTAAAATCGATGCACAATTTAGATAGCACTAATTTTTGTCGATATGCAAACTAAGGTTTGCTCGATATTTTTACTTCGTAAAATCGATATGTTTTTCGCTTTGCTCAAAACTCGATATGATATAAATCTCGTTGCCGTGAGGCAACATATCGAGTGCATCAGCACATATCGACTCATTTATGACATATCGAAAATCTCTTCAGAGATTTATATCGCTGAATTTAATTGCTATGCAATTAAATTCATTATACCATATTATAGCATAATTTTCAAAGGGTAATTTTCACAAATCGTTATTTTTTTCTGATTTTTTCATCAAAAAGGCTGTAAACAGCAGGTATAACATACAGAGTAAGCACTGTGCCTATGGTAAGACCTCCGACAAGCGATACTGCAAGAGGCTGCATCATCTCTGCACCGTTTGAACCTATTGCAAGTGCGATAGGCATAAATCCGAGCACAGATGTTAGTGTTGTCATAAGCACAGCTCTCATTCTTGTAACTCCTGCATGTATCAGAATTTCATTTCTGTCCATATCGGGATTTTCTTTCTTGGCAGTATTTACAAAGTCTATCAGCACAATTGCATTATTTACTATTATACCCATAAGCATTAGTATTCCGAGACAGCTTACAACAGAAAGAGGCATCCCTGCAAAAAGATGTGCAAGAACAACACCGATTATCGCAAGAGGCAGAGTAAACAGTATTATAAAAGGCTGAGTAAGGCTTTCAAACTGTGCAGCCATAACCATATACATGAGCAGTATTCCGATAAGTATTGCAAGTAAAAGCGAACCGATTGCATCTATCATTACCTCGTATTCTCCGCCTGCGCTTCTTGTAACTCCGTCGGGCATCGGAATATCCCTCATGTGCTCTTCGAATTTTCTGTTGACGGTTGCCATATCTGTATCGTAAATCTTTGCCGTAAGATTTATTACTCTCCTCTGGTCTACCCTTGTAAGTGTGGTATAGCCATCTTTTTCCATAACATCAGCAACATCCGAAAGCGTTATCCATTGACCGGTAAGAGTTCTGAATCTCAGAGCTTTAAGGTCTGAGACATTATCTGCATAATTTTCCGGATATACAATATCTATGTCATATTCCAGACCGTTTTCGGAATATCTTCCTGCAGAGATTCCGTTTATTATGCCATATACCGTGTTTGCAACCGTTGCTGTACTGAGTCCGTAACGCGCTGCCTTTGCGGAATCTACTCTTATCTGAATTTCGGGCTTTGTGTCGGATATAGATGTTGCGGTTTCTACCACGCCCTCTACCGACGAGAGCTTTTCCTGAGCCATCAGAACATATTCTTCAAGCTTTGCATCATCGCTTCCCGAGAATTCAAATTCCATTGATCCGCTTCCCATTCCTATACTTGACGATGAGCTTACTGTGATTATCGCTCCTGTTATATCTCCCAGAGCTTCTCTTATCTGCTGGGAAACCTCTTCTGTGCTGTCTTTGCGTTTATCCTTGAGCGTTACCGTAACAGAAGCATTATTTGACGGTGTCTGTCCAAAGGACATTCCTCCGCCTGAGCCTACTGTTGCAAAAACATTATTTACATTTTTGTTAGATGCTATGATTTCTTCCACAGTCATTGTAATACGGTTTGTATCCTCAAGCAACGCTCCCTGCGGAAGCTCTATAGTAACAGAAATATTACCTTCGTCGGATGAATTCATAAGCACCATACCGATAGAGCCAAGTACGACAAGCGACAGAACAAATACGCCGAGCACAGCTATAACAAAGCTCTTTCTGTGCAACAGAACCCATCTAAGGGTTTCCTTGTACAATCCGTATGTCTTATCCATAAATTTTGCAAACGGATTAAGCACAAATCCAAGCTTTTGATTTGGCTTATCTTCCTTGATGCGTGATGTGAGCATGGGTACAAGAAGATATGTAACCGCAAGAGCCGCCGCCTGCGAAAATATTATAGAAAATGCCAGCTGTCTGAACATTACCGACATGATATTATCAACAAAAATAAGAGGAACATACACTATGCATGTTGTAATAACAGACGCCACAACTGCACCGAGAACCTCGGACGCTCCGCTTATTGCGGATGTTACACTGTCCTCACCGAGCTGTTTTCTGCGGCGGAATATATTTTCAAGCACAACAACGGCGTTATCAACAAGCATACCGACACCAAGTGCAAGACCGCCCAAAGACACTACATTGAGTGTCATTCCTGAAAAATACATACCTATAAATGTTGTTACAACCGAAACAGGCATGGCAAGGCCTATAATAAGCGAAGTCCTTATGCTTGCAAGGAACAGAAGAAGCACCAGAACTGCAAGAACCGCTCCTGTTACCGCATTTGATGCAACACTTGATACAGAGTCCTTTATGTATGTGCCCTGCTCCATTGTCATCTGATACTTAAACTTTTCGTTCTGTCCCGATATACCGTCCAGAACATTGTATATAGCATCTACTACCTCTACAGTATTTGCATCAGATTCTGAGCTTACTGTAATTGCAAGTGCCTCCTGAGAATTGAGTCTCGACACAGTCTGTATATCGGAATATGTATCCCTTACGCTTGCTATATCTCTTAAATATATGATCTGTCCTGATGATGTTACAAGCGGTACGGTCTCTATATCGGATACCGAACTGAATTTTCCTACAGCACGGAGTGTAAGCTTTCTGCTTCCGCTCATTGCACTTCCTGCAGGAAGATTGGCATTCTGCGCGGCGATTGCACTTACTGCATCGCTCATGCTCATTCCGTAGCCAAAAAGCTTTTCGGGGTCAACCTCTACTTCGATAATTCTGTCCTGTGCACCCGAAACGCTGACCGAAGCTATTCCGTCTATTGCCTCAAGCTTATTTATAACATTATCCTCTACATATTTCTTTGTTTGTATGAGGTCCATTCCCTCATATGAAACACTCATCATGGCAACAGGCATCATTGAGGTATCCAATTTGAGAACCATCGGTTCTTCACAGTCCTCGGGCAGATAATTTTCTACAAGAGAAATCTTATCCTTTATATCTACAATTGCCTTATCCATATCTGTATCGGCAGAGAATTCTATCATTATCATACTGCTTCCCTCGGACGACTGCGCAGTCATTGACTTTGCGCCCGAAACAGAGCTTACAGCACCCTCTACCGTCCTTGTAACCATGTTTTCCACCTCAACGGAGCTTACATTGGGATATGAGGTATATACCAACGCCATAGAAAGCTCCATCTCCGGCATCATTTCCATCGGAAGCATGCTGACAGAGTACAGACCGATTACCACAAATATAAGTACAATCATGGTAACCGCAACCGGTCTTTTAACCGACAATTTGCTTATATTCATAATATTGTCCTTTCATATTACTCTACTATTCTTATTTTGTTATTCTTTTCGGATATAAAATCCTTACCCTCCACAATAACCTTCTCTCCCTCTTTAAGTCCGGAAAGAATCTGTGTTACCTTGCCGTCTGTAACAGATATTGTTATATCTCTTCTTTCTGCTTTTCCATCCTTTGCAACATATACAAAGTATTTGTCATTCTTAAAGCTTATCGCATCGGACGGAGCAATAAGAACATCCTCCGCACCCTCTGTAACAAGGGTAACCTCAGAAAGCATACCAACCTTGATTTTGCTGTCGGAATTCGGAATAGATACCTTTACAAGATACATTCCTGTCATATCATTTTTAGCATTGGCAACGGCAGTTACAACACCCTCCACATCTGTTATTCCTGCTGATTTGATGGTAACAGATGCCTTTGTATCCTGTGTTATGGAAGCTATAACCGACTCGGTTACATTAAGTTCAACCTCTACCGCCTCGGTATTCTTGATGGCAAAAAGCTCAATTCCGGGCGATGCGGTCTGTCCCATAGATACATTCTTCGATGTTATATATCCCGAAATCGGTGCGGTAATCGTACAATTTGATAAGTTTTGAGACGCTATATCGAGTGCAGCCTTTGCCTGACTTACACCTGCCTCCGCCTGAGACAGACCTGCACCTGCACTTGCCTCTGTCTGCGGTATAACTACGCTTTCGTTAAGGCTCGCATTAGTGCGGGCGGTATCCAGGGCAACCTTTGCATTGTCAAGCGAGGTTTTGGCAGAATCGAGACTTACCTTGCTTATAGCTCCGATATCATACAGAGATTTTTGTCTGTTATAATTGTCAAGAGCTGTATTATATGCTGACTGTGCATTGGCTATCGCCTGATTCATATTCGCCTTTGACTGCTCAAGGCTTCCGCCTGTCACATTGTTGTAGGACGCTTCGGCATTTGCCTTTGCCGCCAGAGCACTTCGATATGCCGCCTCTGCCTGATTGTATGCAAGAGAATATTGAGAGCTGTCTATTGTTGCAAGAACAGTTCCTGCATTTACATAGTCGCCTATCTCCGCATTAACAGTACGGATACTTCCCGAAACCTTTGCGGAAACACTTGCGCCGTTAGATGCCTTGACCTCTCCTGTATACGAAACGCTCGCCTCGACATTACCCTTTATTACAGAAGAAACTGTTACATTTGTTGCCGTTTCGCTATTTTCGATTTTTGAAGCTTCCTTTGAGCACCCTCCTGCTGCCAGCATTACAATCAGTGTCAATATAATAGATATAATACGCTTTTCTTTCATTGTCATTTCTCCCATTCTATCAAAGTCCCGTAGTTATTTCATACTTATACTTTTCTATTGCCATACGGTATGTAAGCTTGGCATTGGCATATGAAACCTGTGCATCATAAAGGTCATTTATTGCCTTGGTAAGCTCTATGTTGGATATTACGCCAAGGTCATATTTAATTTTTGCCGCCTCGTATTCTCTGAGTCTGATGTCATACTGCTTTTGATATACACTCATATTCTGAGCTGATGTTATTATGTTATTATATGAGCTCTTTAATGATAATCTCATAAGCTTGAGTGTTGAAGTATAGTTATATTCAGCATCAAGATACGAAGAGTACGCATTGTTATATGTTGCCGAGCTCTCCGTAAGTACTGTGGAAAGGTCCATATACTCGTATGCAAGGTCTCGGGCTTCCTTAAGTGCGGTTATATCGTACCTTGTTTCCAATGCCTTTTCTATATCCTTTGGATTATCGGAAATATATTCCTCACACTCTATATCATCCGTAAGAATTATATCGCAATCCCCTTCAATACCAAGATTGATTTTGAGATTATCCTGTGCAATATCTTCGTTTATACGGTATGAATCAAGTGCATTTTTTGCCATCTCCACAGATATAAGGGCGTTATCATAATCCAGCCTCGGTATAAGCCCCAGGGCAAATTGTTCATCAACCACCGCCTTATTGGCAAGAGCAAGATCATATGCATTGTCAGCGGCGTTTACAAGCTTTCTTACCAATACAAGATTATAGTATGACTGTGTAACCTCATAGGATATTGATGACTTGATTTTACTTTCCTCAAGTTTGGAAAGCCTGAGACTCATTTCTGCCGCCTTTATGTAATAGCCCTCCTTGAGACAATACATTTCAAAATTGTTTGATACATTAACAGGCATCTTTTTGTATGGCTTACGCGTGAGGTAAGCACTCTCTATACTTATATCATCCGCAAGCTGTTTGTGTAAATTGGCATTTATTCTGTCATTATCCTCAAATGCCATAGAAACTGCATCCTCAAGAGACAGTGTATACTGTGCTTTCATATTTGCATCCTCGGATGCAAAAACGCTGATTGCAGACACAATGAGCATAACTGCAATGAGAATAACGGAACAAAACTTTGACATTTTAACTTCACCTTTCATTATATTATAAATAAATCTTATTGTATCATTTATTTATGATTATTTCAATGCGTTAATATTTAACAATATGTTAATAATCAAAAATCGCCAAACTCCGCATATAAGGAGAATGGCGATTTTTCTTTAGTATCAGTTTAGAACTCAAGATGCTCTTCGATATAAGGAATAACCTCGTCCATATCAAGAGTAATCTGCTCCATTGTATCTCTGTCTCTTACTGTAACCTTGCCTGTCTCTTCGGACTCAAAATCATATGTAATACACCAGGGTGTACCGATTTCGTCCTGACGACGGTATCTCTTACCGATACTTCCTGCCTCGTCAAATTCGCAGGGGAACTTTTTGGAAAGCTTTTCGAAAAGCTCAAGTGCCTTGGGCGAAAGCTTCTTGGACAGCGGAAGAACTGCAGCCTTAACAGGTGCAAGTGCAGGGTGAAGATGCATTACAACTCTTGTGTCATTTTCGCCAACCTGCTCCTCGTCATATGCCTCAACAAGAAATGCAAGAGCAACACGGTCTGCACCAAGTGATGGCTCTACGCAGTAAGGAATATATTTTTCGTTGGTAACAGGGTCTACATACTCAAGGCTCTGACCGCTGTGTTCGTGATGCTGCTTTAAGTCATAGTCTGTTCTGTCTGCTATACCCCAAAGCTCACCCCAGCCAAACGGGAACACAAATTCTATATCGCATGTAGCCTTGGAATAGAAAGAAAGCTCCTCGGGAGAATGGTCGCGGTATCTTAAATTCTCTTTTTTCATACCGAGGCTCAAAAGGAAGTCCATACAATACTTCTTCCAGTATTCATACCATTCCAGATCTGTTCCGGGCTCGCAGAAGAACTCGAGTTCCATCTGTTCGAACTCTCTGGTTCTGAATGTAAAGTTACCGGGTGTGATTTCATTTCTGAATGATTTACCTATCTGTCCGATACCAAAAGGTATTTTCTTTCTTGAGGTTCTCTGAACATTCTTGAAGTTTACGAATATTCCCTGTGCGGTTTCGGGACGGAGATAAACTGTAGAGGATGAATCCTCTGTAACGCCCTGGAATGTCTTGAACATAAGGTTGAACTCACGAATGTCTGTAAAGTTCTTCTTACCGCAGACAGGGCATGTAATGCCGTTATCATTGATGTATGCTTCCATAACATCCTTGCTCCAGCCGTCTACAACTACATCCTCGCCCTTCTCGTGTGCGAAGTCTTCTATAAGCTTATCTGCTCTGTGGCGGGCTTTGCACTCCTTGCAATCCATAAGAGGATCGGAGAAAGAGCCTACATGTCCCGAAGCAACCCATGTTTCGGGATTCATAAGAATTGCACAATCAAGACCTACATTGAGGTTAGTGTCCTGAATAAACTTCTTCCACCATGCTTTTTTGACATTATTCTTAAACTCTACGCCAAGGGGGCCGTAATCCCATGTGTTTGCAAGACCGCCGTAGATTTCGGAGCCTGCAAAAACATAGCCTCTGCCCTTACATAGAGCTACTATCTTTTCCATTGTTTTTTCTGAATTAAGCATCGCTATACCTTCCTTCTGTTTTCACTACATATATTATAGTTTATTTTATAATCCTTAATTTGTCAAGGCTTACTTAAAGAATTCTGTTAAAATATGCAAAATAATTTAAAAACTAAAACACCGCCTTGTTAAGACGGTGAATTATAACTCACATAGGGTATGCTTCCATATCACATATCATTGTAACATCGGGGTGGAACTGAAGAACAGATGCAGGAACCTGAGGGTCAACAGGACCCCAGAATGCCTTACGCAAAATATCCCTCTTATCCTCTCCTGTAACAACCATTACTATTTTTCTTGCAGCCATAATGGTTCCTATGCCCATTGTAAATGCGGCTCTTGGAACATCATCGGCACTGCGGAAAAATCTTTTGTTGGCTTTTATTGTCATCTCTGTAAGATTGATTTCGTGAGTCATTGCGGGAAAGTTATTGTCAGGCTCGTTAAAGCCTATGTGTCCGTCATGGCCTATTCCCAAAAGCTGAAGGTCAACACCGCCCCACTCTTCTATCTTGTCCTCGTACTGCTGACACATTTTGTCAACATCCTCAGCAAGACCGTAGGGAACTATGGTATTTTCCGGCTTTATAGAAATATGGTTAAGAAGATTTTCCCGCATAAATCTGCAGTAGCTGTTCTCATGCTCAGGAGACAGTCCCTTATACTCTGCAAGATATGCAGCACGCACCTTGCCAAAATCTATTCTGCCCTCTTTTTCCCTCTCTATAAGCTCTCTGTACAGCGGAAGAGGTGTAGAGCCTGTAGCAAGACCTATTACACAAGCCGGTCTTTTTTGAATTTGGGCTTCAAAAATATCAGCAGCAAGCTTTCCGACTTCATCGGGAGTCTTTGCAACAATTATTCTTGGATGAAGCATAATAATCATCCCTCCTAAATTAAAATGTTCCCATTAATCACATATCACATATATCACATTTTAATTATCTGACCCATTTCGGGAATACAGAGTCTTTTATCTCCCTTTGTAACATCTGCTGTCATTGACCGGAGGCTATAAGTATCATTTTCCTCGAGTGGCAAGTGAAGAAGTATAATATTATCTGCACCGACTTCCGTAGTGCTTCTCCACGCTGACTCTGTAATTGTGTATGCATAAGGTACAACAATCACATCAGGCGATGGAAAATGAGCGAGCTTTTTCATTTCAATGGGTGATGCATCACCCATGAACCACAAGGTTTTGCTGCCGTTTATAACATAGCTTACATGATTTATATCTGCCCTTCCTATATGTCTGGTGCATACAGACAAAAGCTCTATTCCTCCTATATTTTCCCTTACGGTTTCGTCAGCGTTATACACTCTTCTGCCCGTAAATTCGGAGTACCTTCTGCAAAAATCCATATCGCAATGGTCTCTGTGGGCATGGGTAAACGCAACGATGTCGGGGCAGTCTGACAGAAGCTCCTCTCTTACGGCAATCGGAGTCCCCTCATAGGGAGGGAACTCCTCTGCCACACCATCCAATAGGATGGAAATATTATCAAGTTCTATAAGCATGCCGGCGTTTGAAGTACGCCTGAGTCTCATATATTATACACCCTGCTTAGCACGGCGAAGTGCTTCTGCCTCTGTGCAGCCGTTTTCTGCTACATGACCCGGAAGGGGAACAAGCTTTTCATGGATAGCATCAATTATCCAACCTGCCTGCGGGAAGAAGAATTCGTCAAACTCGAAGGGAGGTGTTATCCAGTTGCGTGCGCCTACTACTACCGGAGGAGCATCGAGATCATCGAAGCAAAGCTCTGTGATGTTCTCTGCTACATCGTTCATAAAGGAACCGCGTGCACAAGCATCAGATACAAGTACAACTCTTCCTGTCTTCTTTACAGATTCCATAATCTTTGTGTAATCAAGAGGAACGAGAGAGTGGAGGTTGATGATATCAGCTTCCATACCATACTTTTCGCTGAGCTCTTTTGCTGCATCTACTGCACGGTAGAGAGCTGCACCGAGTGTAATGATTGTAACATCCTTACCGTCACGAACCTTGTTTACATCGCCGAATTCTATTTCATAACGCTCTGCAGGAACACCGCCCTCGTGGAACTGCTCGCCCACATCGTATATTCTCTGGCTTTCAAAGAATACTACAGGGTCTGTTCCCTTGAGTGCTGTCTCCATAAGACCCTTAGCTTCCCAAGGTGTTGCGGGGAAGCAAACCTTAAGACCGGGGATATGTGCACAAAGTGCTGTCCAGTCCTGAGAGTGCTGTGCACCATACTTGGAACCTACAGAAAC
>JAZREC010000132.1:0-9907 GCA_045660605.1 Clostridia bacterium | reverse complement strand
ATAATTCTTGCAAGAGAAGTATCCTTGACAAGAGTTATAATTTCATTACTCATCGGAGGTACAATTCTCTTGATAACCTGAAGCAAAATAACCTTAAAGAAAATCTGGCTTCCTGTCATACCGAGAACCTGTCCTGCCTCGTACTGACCCTTGTTGATGGACTCAATACCGCCTCTGTATATCTCCGAAAAATAGCAGGAGTAATTTATAACAAAGGCAAGAAGCACCGCGAAAAATCTGTCAAATACCTTCCATGTGGAAAGCCACTCAATAAAAAATCCCGATGCACCCATTGCAATCTCCTTGGATGCCCATGTTCCTACAAGACCCGGTCCGTAAAAAATAACGATTAGCTGAAGCATAAGAGGTGTACCTCTTATAATCCATACAAATCCCTTGATTAAATATTTGAGCGGAGAAAATTTGCTCATAGACCCAAAGCTTATAATTAGACCCAGAGGCAAAGAAAATGCAAGTGTTAATATAAATATCCTGAGAGTAACCAAAAAACCCTCAAGAAGATTGAGAGAAACTTCTAAAAACATATAAATATACCTCTACAACATTAGTGTGACAGAATTCTTATCCGAGTCCTGTCACACTAAATATAAGTTTATAATATCGTGATTTTATATATTATTTGCCTACCATTGCATTTGCCATAGTAAGGTCGATAATGCATGCATCGCAGGAACCGCTCTGAACCTCGAGAAGTGCATCTGTCTGTGTGCCTACTTCTATAACATTTTCATAGCCTGCATCAACCGCCGCCTGATATCCTGCAGAACCGGATTCTACTGCAAAGGAAAGCTCTGCCATAGACTCTGCATCCTTGTAATCTGCAATCTTATCTTCTGCCATTACTACAACCTGTGCATTCTTTACATATGCAACAGAACAGCTTGTGTTCTTAAGAACTTCTTCGGATATTGTCATACCGTTCCAGATACAGTCAATAGCCTTGGACTCAAGAGCAATAAACTTGTTATCCCAGTCGATTTCCACAAATTCTGCTTCTACGCCGAGCTTTTCGCAAACAGCCTGTGCAAACTCTGTGTCAAATCCTGTCCAGTTGCCCTTGTCATCCTTGAAGTTCATGGGAGCATAGTCTGTGATACCGATTATCATTTTGCCGTTAGCCTTGATATAGTCAAGGTCCTTAACAGTAGCTTCGCCCGCATCCTTAGCTTCGCTGTCGCTGAGTGCAAGCTCGTACTCTCCTGCAAGTGCATCGAGAGTGCCGTCTTCTTTAAGCTCTGCTATAAGAGCGTTAACTTCATTTGTAAGGTCGGAGCCTTTTCTGAAGCCTATGCCGTATTCTTCGCTTGTAAGCTCTATCGCTACACCGAGACCGTCATAGCTTGTCTTCTTTCCAGCATCACCCTCTGCATCTGTATTTCCTGCGTTGTCATTTGTACATGCCGCAAAGGAAAATACCATTACCGCTGCCATAAGTATTGCCAATAACTTTTTCATAACAAATTCCTCCGTTATTTTCTAAGATACACCTATTATACTTTATTATATTAAAGTTGTAAAGTATTATTTGGAAAAAATTTAAAATTTTTATATATTGTAGTCAAGCTTAAACTTTTCTCCGCATCCGTAGTTCTCATAAACATAGTCGATATCCTTGTCACCGCGGCCCGAAAGACAAGCAAGAATTGAACCCGACTTATGCTCCTTTGCGTAGCGTATTGCAAATGCAACTGCGTGCGCACTTTCAATTGCGGGAATGATGCCCTCATATCTTGAAAGCAGGAAAAATGCTTCCATTGCTTCCTCATCAGAAACGGTTTCATAGTTTACTCTGCCCATATCACGAAGATTTGCGTGTTCGGGACCTACACCGGGATAGTCAAGACCGCTTGCGATAGAATATACGGGAAGCGGCTTACCATTCTCATCCTGAAGCACATAGCTTGAATAACCATGAATTATACCCTTTGTACCATATGCCATTGTAGCAGCATGGTCTCCTACACCTGCACCTCTTCCGAGAGGTTCGACACCGTATATTTCCACGGGGTCTGCAAGGAAAGGTACAAACATACCGAGCGAGTTGCTTCCTCCGCCTACACAAGCTGTAACTGCATCGGGCATAATTCCTGTCATTTCAAGGAACTGTTCCCTTGCTTCAATACCGATAATCGACTGAAAATCCCTTACCATCTTGGGGAAAGGATGGGGTCCTGCCGCTGTACCAATACAGTAAATTGCATCTTTATATTCGTTAAGATAAGCCTCAAAAGCTGCATCGCAGGCTTCCTTAAGTGTTTTGAGACCCTTTGTAACGGGGACTACATTTGCGCCGAGCATTTTCATTCTGATAACATTGGGATGCTGCTTCTCAATGTCAACCTCTCCCATATAGACATCACATTCCATACCGAAGTATGCCGCCGCCGTTGCAATTGCAACACCGTGCTGACCTGCACCTGTTTCGGCAATAATTTTTTTCTTGCCCATATATTTTGCAAGAAGTCCCTCGCCCATACAATGATTAAGCTTGTGAGCTCCTGTGTGATTAAGGTCCTCTCTCTTAAGATAAATCTGACAGTTGCCAAAAATCTTTGAAAGGCGTTCGCAATGATAAACGGGTGTGGGTCTTCCCTGAAATTCCTTGCGTATTCTGCGAAGCTCGTTTATAAACTGTGCGCTGTGGCAGATTGCTTCGTACGCTTCATCCGCTTCCTTAAAAGCCTCAATAAGCTCCTCCGCCTGAAAAGATCCGCCGTATTCACCAAAGTAGCCTTCTGCATTGGGGTATTCCTTGAGATAGTTTTCAAAATCCTTATATTTGTTCATAACTTTATTCTCCTTACAACAAAACCCTTGAAATGCGGGGCACATCAAGGGCAAATAAGTATAGCATATGCATGTAAATTTCATTTGCGAGATACCATCATACCCCCGACTTATAACGCAAGCCTTACGTCAGCGCATTTAACGCTACCCTCAACAGCCCATATTATTCAGACATATCTGCGGAACTTCCACCGTAATCCGCTCGCTCTAAAACATGCTACCTGATTTTTTTCTGTTTCAACGGTTTATCTAAAATATTTATTTTTTATCATTATATACCTACATATTATGTTTGTCAACCCTTTCTTGACAAAAACCATGCTTAAGGGGTATACTGTAAGCAACTGCTTAAAGGAGGTGCAGGCATTATGAAAAAAAGAATAACCTTTGGCGTGCTTGCACATGTTGACTCAGGAAAAACGACGCTGAGCGAAGCGATACTTTTTAATTCGGGCAAGACACGGAAAATAGGCAGAGTTGACAACGGAGACAGCTATCTTGACACAAATTTGATAGAAAGAGACCGTGGAATAACAATATTTTCCAAGCAGGCGGTATTCGGCATTGGGGAAAGTGAATTTACACTTCTTGACACTCCTGGCCATGCGGATTTCGGTGCGGAAACAGAAAGAGTGCTCACAGCACTAGACTATGCCATACTTTTAACAAGTGCACCCGAAGGGGTTCAAAGCCACACAAGGACACTATGGAAGCTTCTGGAAAGCTACGGGATACCGACATTTATATTCGTAAACAAAACCGACCTTCCGTCAATGGAGCGGGAAGAAATTATTAAAGAGCTTAAGAAAACCCTTTCCGATGCTGTGACAGACTTCTCGTTGGATACCCGAGACGAGGAAATTGCTCTTTGCTCGGAAGAAATTATGGAAGAGTTTCTATCGGGAGATATTTCGGTAAGCTCCATACAAAAAGCAATACGAAACAGACTTGTTTTTCCATGTTTTTTTGGTTCTGCACTCAAAAACGAGGGTGTAGAGGAATTTATGAAAGCCTTTGATTTATACACCTCTGCCCCGCCGAAAACGGATGTCTTCGGTGCAAGGGTATTCAAAATAACCACCGATGACAAAGGGCAACGCTTAACCCACCTCAAAATTACGGGAGGAAGTCTTGATGTCAAGTCGATGCTTCCCATAGGCGATACAGAAGAAAAGGTCAACGAAATCAGGCTCTATTCGGGCGTTAAGTACACTATGCTGACCAGTGCCGTTCAAGGGCAGGTTTGTGCCGTTACGGGACCTACAGAGACTTATTCGGGAATGGGCATAGGCTTTGAAAAAGACTTTCACAACCTTATGCTCGAGCCTGTATTCTTCTACAGAGTTGAGGCTGACGAGGGTGTTTCGGACTCCGATGTTCTTTCTGCCTTTATGAAGCTAAAAAGCGAGGACCCAAAGCTCAATGCTCAGTGGGACAGCCGTCTCGGATGCGTAACTCTGCGTCTTATGGGCGAGGTGCAGACACAGGTGCTTACAAGGATTGTAAGAGAGCGGTTCGGCTTCGGTGTAAGCTTCCATGAGGGCGGTATAGTATACAAGGAAACAATAAAGGGCATCTCAGAGGGTGTAGGGCATTACGAACCCTTGCGTCACTATGCCGAGGTTCATCTTATTCTGAAAGAAGCTCCGAGGGGAAGCGGAATTACTTTTGACTCAAATTGCAAAACAGACGAGCTTGACGAAAACTGGCAGAGGCTTATACTGAGCCATCTTGCAGAAAAAACCCATCTCGGTGTTCTCACAGGCTCTCCTATTACCGACATACGCATAACTCTTGCCGCAGGCAAGGCACACATAAAGCATACGGATGGCGGTGACTTCCGTCAGGCAACCTACCGTGCGGTAAGGCACGGGCTTGCAAATGCTCAAAGTGTTCTTTTGGAGCCATGGTATGATGCAAGGATAGAAGTGCCGACAGAATGTGTGGGCAGAGTTATGAATGACCTTTCTGGGATGGGTGCAAGCTTTTCTTCTCCCGACACAATGGGCGAAATGAGTATAATAACTGCAAGTGCCCCTGCTATAAAAATACAGAGTTATCAAAAGGACATTACAATCTTCACAAGAGGAAAAGGCTCTGTAACATATGAGCTAAAGGGCTATGAGCCGTGTCAGAACACGGAAGAGATTATAGAAAAAATCGGTTATAGCTTTGATGCAGATGTGGAAAACAGTGCAGATTCAATCTTCTGCTCTCACGGTGCAGGCGTAAATGTCAAGTGGTACGATGTATATGACAACATGCACATAGAAAGCGTACTTAACAAAAAAACAGAAGAAAATTTTGAATTCCAAAGCAAAAAGGTTAGCTTTGACGCATCAACCGTAACAGATGCCGAGCTTAACCGCATATTTGAAATGACCTTTGGAAGTCAGAAGGAAGAGAAAGAGTTTGTAAGGAACCGAACAGGCACAGTAAAATACAAAAGCAAATCCTCACCGACACAGCTAAAGGAAGAATATGTACTCGTTGACGGATACAACATAATATTTGCATGGGAAATGCTCAAAAAGCAAGCGGACGAGGATATAGGTCTTGCGCGAGAGACCCTTATAAACAGGCTGATAAATTACCGTGCGGTAAGAGGATGCCGCCTTGCAGTAGTCTTTGATGCCTACAAAGTCAAAGGCGGTATCGGGCACATTGAGAAAAACGGAGGTATAAGTGTAGTATACACCAAGGAAGCACAAACCGCAGATTCGTATATAGAAAAGGCATCTCACACACTTGCAAAGGACTATATGGTAAGAGTTGCCACATCGGACAATCTTGAGCAAATGATAATTCTCGGAGCAGGAGCACTCAGGGTAAGTGCGCAGGCTTTTGAAAAGGAAGTAAAATCTGTAGAAGAGGCAATACGGAAATTCATAGAAAAATAATAATGGGGACTGTCTGGCAGTCCCCATTATTATTTTTAGCGACAGCAGTTATTGTTATTATCTGAAAAAATCCAGATTACAACAATTGCCACTATAACCCAGAACCATATACCGGTTCCGCCCCATCCGCCGCGATTGCAGCAGGGGTCGCAGCATGATAAGTTGTTGTTACAACAATCACTCATTAAAGCTCACCTCTCAAAAAATCAGCAGCCGCAGTCATTCTGACAGCAAGAGTTGTTTCCACAGTCATCATTGTTCATAAAGAGCAATATAACAAGGATTATAAACCAAAGTATAGTGCTGCTTTCGCCGCCGCAATTTCTGTTACCGAATAAATTAAACATACATATTCCTCCTTTTTTTAATTAATTACATCTTGTTTCCTGGTCACAGCATCCAAAGAGAAGCAGGAACACAAGAATAAAGAAAAGTATTCCATCGTTAGAGCCGAAAAAAGCACCGCAGCATTTATTACCAAGCATCAAAAACACCTCCGTTTTTTTGTTTCAGTTTATACTATGCAGATTAACTGAAAGGTGTTACTATTGACTATTTGAAATTAAAGGTTTATAATTACACTTAAGCACACGAGAGTCGAACCCAGCATGGTTTTAAGATGGCAATTTGTGTCAATACCGCATAAAATCTCTTGAAAATACGAAAGTATTCCCTGCAAGATTTTATTTGTCTTGCCATAAAATTGACTATCTTAAAACTCTTCGACCTTAAATGCATAAAATTTAGTTCAGTTTTATGCGGAGGACGAACGAAGGCTGCGGCCTTGCCAGGACGACAAATGAAAAGTGTGCAAATTTTAAAAATTTAAGGCATACGGGGTTAGGCTCCCGTGTGCTTATACTGAATGAAGGGAATAGATGGTATATGAAGGCAATTATTCTTACAATGTCTACAGGAAACGGTCACAACATAGCCTCAAATGCACTAAGGGACTATCTCAAATCCCAAGGCGTTGATGCAAGGGTTGTGGACGCATATAAATACTTTAACAAGCTTCTCAGCAGTCTGCTGGAAAAAGGATATCTCTTAAGCACCAAATACACTCCGTATATGTACGGAAAATTCTACCAGAGTATCGAAAAGCACAATCCCGACTCCAAAATTGCATGGTCAACCTTTTGCAACAGCTTTGTTGCAAGGCAGTTTGCAAAATATATATACCGCCAAAATCCCGATGTCGTAATACCTACACATCCGCTTGCGGCTGTACTTATGAGCGAATACAAAAGAAAGAAATTCGTAAACACCAAAACAGTAGGCATAGTCACAGATTTCTGTGCTCTTCCCTACTGGGACATGGCTAACATGGACTACTATATAACAGCGAACGAGCTTGTAAAAAACATTCTTGCAAAGAAAGGAATTCCAAAGGAAAGAATTCTGCCTATGGGAATTCCCGTTGACATGAAGTTTTCAAAAAGGAAAGACAAATCCGAGGCAAGAAAAGAGCTTGGAATAGACGACAAAATGACGGTTTTTGTAATAACAGGCAGTATGGGTTTTGGAAACACAGAGAAATATATTTATTCACTTGACCGCCTCCGCGACGACTTCCAGATAGTAAGTGTATGCGGAAACAACCGCAGTATGAAAGAGCGGATAGACCATATGCTTACAAGGAAAAAGGTTTATAACTTCGGCTTTGTAAATAATGTCGATACCATAATGGACGCATCGGACATAATAATAACAAAGCCCGGCGGTCTCACGGTAAGCGAAGCAATAGCAAAAAACATACCGATAATACTCGTTGACCCCATACCCGGTCAGGAGGACAGAAACAGAGATTTCTTAATAAATGCAGGTCTTGCGGTAGGTACATCCCAAAATGCACCGATTGATGATGTAATATCACAGCTTATAAACTGCGGGGAAAGACTAAATCAGATAAAAAAGATGCAATCCATACTCGGCCGTCCGTTTGCGGCTAAGGAGATTGGAGACTTTGTTATAGAATTTACAAAGGAGAAATAAACAATATGTCAAAAGGAAACCTTCTTTTTGCCCAGAAGATTAAGAGCCTAAGAGCAGAATGGAATCTCTCTCAGCAACAGATGGCAGATATGCTCGGACTTAGAAAAACTGCGATATCAAACTACGAATCGGGATATTCTACCCCAACATACGAGACACTTACCAAATTTATGCGTAAGTTCAATCTTCCGTCGGAATACTTCTTTCCCGAAACGGCGCTCGGACTCCCGAAGCTGACGCAGAAAATAAACGGAACATCCATGTCTTTTTATCAAAGCGAAAATATAGAGGGGCTCACAACTCACGAGGACAGCCTCAGGGATTCTGTGCTTACGCTCCCCGGACATCTTCATGTGCCAAAGGGTACATATATTGCAACAACAGCAGAGGATAACAGCATGAACCTTTGCGGTATTAAGAAAGGTACGGTAATTGTAATAAATACAGAAAAGAAGTCTCCCTATTCGGGACAAATCTTTGCCGCAATACATAAGGGATTTTTGCTGATACGAAAGCTTATAGAAACAGACGGCGTTTTCTATATGACAGCACAGTCATCAAGAATACCCACAGGCAGTTCCAAGGAGAAGCTTCCCGAAGAGGACTTTCAAATTATAGGTGTTGTAGAGAGACTTATAATAGAGATTTGACTTAGAATTTGACAAATCCGTTTTTTTGTAGTATAATATTTGGGTATTGTCTCTAAGGCAGTACAAATACAATGGAGGAAAGCCTCACACGAGGTATGTATGTTCAATGCTGAAAAAATTGAGTATTGCCGCTTTTGTGTGTGCATGCACCTTGTTTTTTGCAATAAGTGCTCATGCGGAAACGGTATCACTCGGAAGGGTTAATGCAGACGCTCTCAATGTCCGCCCACAGCCTACAACCGAGTGCACTTCTATGGGACTTCTTCCTACAAATCACGAAGTAGTAATTGTAGGACAGGAAAACAACTGGTACAAGATACTTTACGGCAATTCATACGCCTATGTATCGGCAGACTACATAATTGTAACACAGACAGATGCAGAATATCAGATACCGCAACAGGCACCGCAACAGGCACCGTCTTATACAAACAGCTTTAATGTTCCCGTAATATCCGAAGCTGTTCCGTCATATGCGGGTTCGGCTATTCCGGGCGAGGTTCTGGTTGAGGTTTCTAAGCAGTTTATAGGAACTCCCTATGTTTACGGCGGTATGTCGCCCCAAGGCTTTGACTGTTCGGGCTTTGTAAAATACTGCTACAGTCTTATGGGAGTTGACATCAACCGAGTAGCCAGCGACCAGGCTCTTAACGGAACAGAGGTAGCTATGGAAAATATTCTTCCCGGCGACATTCTTTGCTTTTCGTCATCAGTCGGTTCGGGCTATATAGGACATACGGGTATTTATGTGGGTAACGGTTACTTTATCCATTCTCCCAGAACTGGATACTCCGTGGAAATTCTGCCACTTTCTCTCACATCATACGGACAGAGAATATCAAACATACGCAGAATATTCTGACAAATTGAATAAAAAAGTGCAGAGCGTTAGGTTTATCACTTAACGAACTGCACTTTTTTTGTAATTTTAAATTTTATGATTGACTAAAAGCCAATTTTAATATATACTTATAATAATATAGATATGATAATAAAACTTAAGGGGGATACTTATGACAGAAAAATTTGCATACGAAGGACTTACATTTGACGATGTGCTCCTTATACCTCAGGAATCGGATATACTTCCCAACTCTGTTGATATGAGAACAAATCTTACACAATCCATCACACTCAACATACCTCTTATGAGTGCCGCAATGGATACCGTTACAGAATCGGCTATGGCTATTGCCATCGCAAGAGAGGGCGGTATTGGTATAATACACAAGAATATGACTATAGAACAGCAGGCAACCGAAGTGGACAAGGTTAAGAGAAGCGAGCATGGTGTAATCGTAGACCCCTTCCGCCTTTCTGAAAACCACACTCTTGCCGAGGCCGATGCTCTTATGGGCAAGTATAAGATAAGCGGTGTGCCCATAACCGAAGAAGACGGAAGACTCAAGGGTATAATAACAAACCGCGACCTGCGTTTTGAAACAGATTTTACAAAGCCCATCAAAGAGGCTATGACTAGTACAAATCTGATTACTGCGCCCGAGGGTACAACCCTTGATGAAGCACAGCAGATTCTCCGCAACGCAAAGATAG
>JAZREC010000131.1:0-2677 GCA_045660605.1 Clostridia bacterium | reverse complement strand
GGTTGTATATAAAAACGGCAAACCTTATACAAAAAGATACCGTAATTTTAAAATAAAAAATGTTAAAGGTCAGGATGATTACGCTTCTATGCAAGAGGTTATAAAAAGACGCATGATGCGGGCACAGACAGAACAGCAGGCGATAGCTGACGGTAAGTTAAAACCGGAAGACGCATCGTTTCTGCCTTTGCCTCAGGTGATATTTGCCGACGGCGGTGCATCTCACAGAAATGTTGTTAAAGAAGCACTTGGCGAGACAGATATTGAAGTATTCGGTATAGTGAAGGACAACAATCACAGGACAAGAGGACTTGTCGGTGAAAGCGGAGAAATATATATAGACAGAAAAAGTGATGCCTTTATGCTTATAACCAACATTCAGGACGAAATGCACAGAAGAGCAATCACATATCTTCGTAAAACACAGCAAAAGAAAAATACCGAAAGCGAGCTTGAACATATTTCGGGCGTCGGACCCCAGAAGAGAAAGGCACTGCTTATGCATTTTAAATCTGTAAATGCAATTAAGAAAGCCAATGCCGAGAAGCTGGCATCTGTAAAGGGAATAGATATAAAAACGGCAGAAAATATAGTAAAGTATTTTGAAAATAATAAATAGGAGGATTTTATTGTTTATGGACAGTCTTGCATTAAACAAGCTTGGATACGGTCTGTATATACTCACAAGTCATTCTAACGGCAAGGATAACGGGTGTATTGTGAACACCGTTTCACAGGTTACCTATTCGCCCGACAAAATAATGGTCTGCGTAAATAACGACAGCTACACATGCAGTATGATTAAAGAAAGCGGTATCTTTAATGTGTCCGTTCTTAGGGAGGACACACCGTTTTATGTTTTTGAGCATTTTGGATTTTTCAGCGGAAGAGAGAAGAACAAATTCGAAAAAACAGATAACCTTTTTCGTACGGAAAACGGTGCATATGTTCTTCCCAAGTTTGCAAATGCTTATATGTGTGGTGAGGTATGCAGTACTATAGATTTAGGAAGACACACAATGTTTATTGCGGATATAAAATATCAATATGTTTTGTCGGAAGACCCATCAATAACATATGCATATTATCACGAAAACACCAAGCCAAAGAAAAAAGAAACAGACAAAAAAGGATATATATGCGATATATGCGGATATATTCTGGAGTCCGGAACTCTTCCTGATGACTTTGTATGTCCCATATGCAAGCATCCTGCTTCAGATTTTTCCAAACTTTAATACTTTAGGGGATGTAAAAGATTTTTTATGTCCCCGACACATCTTAATAATTTGTAAATATTTATTGTTAGTGTTGCAAATTACAGTCAAATGTATTAGAATATTTTTATTAAACATAAAGCAGAGGAATGTACATTGTTTGGATATGTAAACATATATAAGGATGAACTTAAAATTAAAGATTATAATACATACAGAGCATATTACTGCGGACTATGCAAGATGCTCGGAAAGAAACATAATCACCTTGTAAGACTTGCGCTCAATTACGATTTTACTTTTCTTGCAGTAATTGCCGATGCTTTGTCCGACAAGCCCTGTGATATTTCCATGCAGGGATGTGTGCGAAAATTGGGAAAAAGACAAACTGTCAAAAATGCACACGGTCTTGAGTTCGCGGCGGATATAAACGTTCTGCTTGCATATTATAAACTGGCAGACGATATCAGAGATACACACTCACTAAAGGCATTAATATCCATTTTTCCGTTTTGGGTAAGATACCTGAGTGTCAGAAAAAACCACAAGGGTGTATGCGATATTACATCTGCATCGCTTATGAGGCTTTCGTTTCTCGAGGATATGGGGTGCGATATTATTGACAAAGCCGCAAATGAATTTGCTTCTATTCTTCAAGCAATGTTCAAAGAAGTTAATCCGCTTTTGGAAAATTTTGGTTACATGCTTGGAAGAATTATATATATAATGGATGCCCTTGACGACATGGATGAGGATTACAGAAAATCAAGATATAATCCTGCTGTGCTTCAGTATGGGTACAAGGGTGAATTTACAGAGGAAATAAAGAGCAAAATGACAGATATTCTGTATTTTTCTCTGGGAGAACTTTCATCAGAATACGAAAAGCTTGATATAAAGAAAAACAAGGCAATACTTGATAACATAATATATCTTGGTCTCAGGGCCAGATGCGACATTATTAACGAAAGGAATACTAAAAATGAAAAATCCGTATGAAGTCCTCGGCGTTCCTCACAACGCAACAGAGGAGCAGATAAAAGAAGCATATAAGGAGCTTGCAAAAAAATATCATCCCGATAAATTTGTAAACAATCCGCTTTCTGACCTTGCGGCAGAAAAAATGCAGGAAATCAACTGGGCATATGCCGAGCTTACCAAAAATAAAGGCTCATATTCGTCATCATCCCAGAATAACAGATATGCAAATTTCAATCAGGTCAGGGAGCTTATAAACCAGAACCGTATTATGGAAGCACACAATGCTCTTAATGCTATGGCTGTCCGTAATGCTGAGTGGCACTATCTTATGGGTGTTGTTATGCAGAGAAAGGGTTGGTTCGATATGGCATACCAACACTTTACAACAGCATGCAATTCCGATCCGTATAACGAGGAATATTGCAGAGCAAAGTCAGGTATGGATGCAAGACGGACAAATTATACAGGAGAGAGCTTTA
>JAZREC010000130.1:0-3588 GCA_045660605.1 Clostridia bacterium | reverse complement strand
GGGAATATATAAAATGCACCAAGAGGTGAAAAACAGGGATATCCCATTTTGTTAAAGGCATCTGTTATTACCTTTCGTCTGTCGTTGTATTCCGATACCATTTTAGCTATGGATTCTTCACCGTTACGAAGAGCCTCTATTGCCGCATACTGGCTTGTTGTGGGAGAGCTCATTATAGCATATTGATGTACCTTTGTAAGCTGTTTTATAAGTGTCGGGTGTCCGACAACAAATCCCAGACGCCAACCTGTCATTGCAAACGCTTTTGAAAAGCCGTTTACAACTATTGTGCGTTCCTTCATGCCCGGAAGCGATGCAATGGATGTATGTTTTCCCTTGTAGGTGAGTTCTGCATATATTTCATCAGAAAGCACCATAATATTTTTGTCAATTGCAGCCTTTGCAATTTTTTCGAGGTCTTCGCGGTCCATTACAGCACCTGTAGGATTGTTGGGATATGATAATACAAGAAGCTTTGTTTTCGGTGTTATCTTTTCAAGGAGTTCGTCTGCAGTAAGTTTAAAGGCATTTTCTGCCTTTGTTTCTATTGTTACGGGAACTCCGCCCGCCATAACTGCACAAGGCTTGTAGCATAGAAACGATGGCTCAGGTATTATTACTTCGTCGCCGCGTGAGAGAACAGTCCTCATAACAAGGTCTATTGCTTCGCTTCCGCCTACAGTAACAAGAACTTGTCCGGGAGTGTAGGAGAGATCAAATTTCTTGAGATAATTGCATATCTCTTCTCTCAGCTCCAGAAGACCCGAATTGGATGTATAATAGGTTTGTCCTTTTTCCAAAGAGTATGCGCCTGCATCTCTTATATGCCACGGAGTTACAAAGTCAGGTTCGCCTACACCCAAGGATATTGCACCTTCCATAGTGTTTACAATATCAAAGAATTTTCGTATTCCCGATGGCTGCATACTGCCAACGGTGGAGTTTATAAAATTATCTATATTAAATTCTATTTTGCTCATAATGTTATTATCTGCCTGTAATCATTTTCATCATCATCAAAGATAATACCCTCGTCCTTGTATTTTTTAAGAACAAAGTGAGTACCCGTACTTACAACGGACTCCATAGGTGCAAGACGGTTTGCAACAAAAAGAGCAACCTCTTTGAGTGTTTTTCCTTCAATAATAACAGTAAAATCAAAGGCACCTGCCATAAGATAAACGGACTGTACCTCAGGGAATTTATAGATGCGCTCTGCAATTTTGTCAAAGCCTTCGCCTCTCTGCGGTGTAACCTTAACTTCAATAAGAGCAGTTACAAATTCCTTGTTTGTTTTTTCCCAGTTTATTACGGTTTTATTTTTAAGAATTATTTTTTCTTTTTTGTAGTTGTCAATCTCGGCGGCGACCTCGGCAGGAGTCAAATCTGTCATAAGAGCGATTTGCTCAAGTGGAGTATTACAATCGTTTTCGAGTATTTCCAGAATTTTCTGCATCATGGTCATTACCTTCCTTTTTAAAAATTTTATGTCAGTTTAATATTTTACCACAAATTGTAAGGAAAATCAATAAAAATTGTATAAATAATAAGGCTTATTACCTTTGTGGGCGTAAAAATTATAAGTTTTCGTGTTTATAGGACATAATCTCGTTTCCGCCAAAGTCTTTCCACATAAACATACCGTTTTCAAATGTCATATATCCGTGATGGGTATTTTCTTTCGGTATGGAAGCAGAACCGGGATTCATATATGTGAATTCACCGTGATTTCTCAGAGCGGAAACATGTGTGTGTCCGCAAAGCAGAATATCACCGTTTGAGAGGGGAGGAGGATTATCTTCTCCGTGTATATGTCCGTGAGTTGCATATATGGTTATGCCGTCCTGACATATCAGGGCGTAGTCCGACATTATGGGAAACTCAAGAACCATCTGGTCAACCTCTGCATCGCAGTTTCCGCGAACGCAGAGTATCTTGTTTTTGTATTCGTTTAAGATTGATATAACAGCCTTTGGGTTGTGACCTTCGGGAAGGTCATTTCGCGGGCCGTGGTACAGTATATCGCCCAGAAGTAAAATCTTTTGAGCATTCTCTTTTTCAAATGCTTTAATTATTTCTTTGCAGTAAAGCTCAGAGCCGTGAATATCCGATGCTATAATCCATTTCATATCTAACACTCCTATCTTTCTACTATAATACCACTTTTTTGTACAAATGTCTATTGCAAATACAGGGATAATTTAACAAATTTTGAAAAATATAATTATATTGATATGTGAATAGTAAAATTTATTGACAAAATTATTTTTTTTGTGATAAAATATCAGTATATTTTTGTATTAAATGTGTAAAGGAGTATATTTATGAGCAGTAATGTTAGACCCGATACGATGGCTCGTATCACTACCAAGGAATTGGCAGATGAATTCATACAGGAACAGATTGCACAGGTTCGTGCTCAGGTAGGGGACAAGAAGGTACTCCTTGCTCTCTCGGGCGGTGTCGACAGCTCAGTTGTTGCGGCACTTCTTATAAAGGCAATCGGTAAACAGCTTGTTTGTGTACATGTTAATCACGGACTTATGCGTAAGGGAGAGAGCGAACAGGTTATTGAAGTGTTCAGAAATCAGCTCGATGCCAACCTTATATATGTAGATGCTACAGATAGATTTTTGGATCTTCTCGCAGGTGTGGAAGAACCCGAAAGAAAAAGAAAAATTATAGGCGGAGAATTCATTAAGGTATTTGACGAGGAGGCAGCCAAGCTTTCCGGAATAAGCTTCCTTGCACAGGGAACAATATATCCAGATATATTGGAAAGCGACGGAGTAAAAGCACATCACAATGTAGGAGGTCTCCCCGAGGATATGGAGATGGAGCTTGTAGAACCTGTTAAGCTTCTCTATAAGGACGAGGTAAGAGTTGTGGGTTCTGCACTCGGACTTCCTGATGAGATGGTATACCGTCAGCCGTTCCCCGGACCCGGTCTCGGTGTTCGCTGTCTCGGTGCTATTACAAGAGACAGACTTAGTGCATTAAGAGAGGCAGATGCAATTCTCAGAGAGGAATTTGATATCTGCGGTCTTGCAGAAAAGGTATGGCAGTATTTTATCGCTGTTCCCGATTTCAAGAGTGTCGGAGTAAGAGACAGCAAGAGATACGAAGGCTGGCCCGCAATTATCCGTGCAGTCAATACCACCGATGCAATGAGTGCTACAATAGAAGAAATTCCATACGATGTTCTTCATAAGATTACAAATCGTATCACAAATGAGGTAGAAGGTATCAACAGAGTACTTCTCGACCTTACACCTAAGCCTGTGGGAACGATAGAGTGGGAATGACGAATTGCGGAGCAAAAACCGCATAACCACGCCGTTTTCGGGCATTTTCAAATGAAAATGGCAACGATTTGGCAACATTAAATACTAAAAATTTAGAGCTAACTGATTTTGATATCAGTTAGCTCTTTTTTTGGCTCAGATTTTATGGTTTAACATTTTGTAAAAGTTATAAATTCAATTTAAATCATTGAAAATATTGTCGAATTATGGTATAATTATATTAAATTATTAATGATATTATAGTTAGGAGCTATTTTATGGAAACAAATCAATATAAAAAGAT
>JAZREC010000129.1:0-6919 GCA_045660605.1 Clostridia bacterium | reverse complement strand
ATTAAACAAAAATTCCGCACATCCGCATTGTCTGTAAATGAAAGAGTGGGATGTTCTTGTTACCAAATAAGGATTTTTTCTTGATATTCCCATTGATGCACTTAAGATAGACAGCTTATCAATATTATCAAACATAACAATTCACCTCACATGTACATTCTATCATAATAAAGGTGCAATTACAACAGAAAAACGCAGATTTGTGCCGAAAAGTCCATATAGTTCGGTTTATTCTATGTACTTATTTTGTTTTTTTGATATAATGTAGTAGATTTGGGGGGGATTTCTATGAAAAAGTCTTCAAAAAATATTGATATGTGCACCGGTTCTCTTGCGGTAAATATTCTTAGGTTTACCCTGCCGTTTATGTTAACCGGACTTTTGCAGAGCCTTTACAACGCCGCAGATGTTGTGGTTGTCGGAAGATATGCAGGTCAGGAAGCATTGGCAGGAGTCGGAACCACAGGGTCTATAACCTCACTTATTCTCAATCTGTTTCTGGGTCTTTCGTCAGGTGTCAGCGTAACCATCGGAAGAGCGCTGGGTGCGAAAAGTGATGAGGATGCATACAGAACAGTCCATACATCAATGGCACTCAGCATCATCGGAGGATTTTTTATGTCTGTTTTCGGAATAGTGTTTGCCGAGCCGCTTCTGAGGCTTATAGATGTACCTGACAATGTTATGCCTCATGCAAAGATATATATGCAGATAATTTTCACAGGTAAGATACCGATGTTTGTATATAACTTTGGTTCTGCAATCCTCAGAGCCAAGGGCGATACCAAGAGACCGCTTTACATAGTTATGGCGTCGGGTGTTGTCAATGTTGTGCTTAATATTATATTTGTAACACAGCTTGGCATGAAGGCAGACGGTGTTGCTCTTGCAACCGTTATAGCACAGGTTATAAATGCCGTTTCTGTCCTTTATCTCTTGTGTAAAGATAATGACAATACCAAGCTTTATCTCCGCAAGATGAAAATATACAAAAAACAGATTTTCGATATTATCAAGGTTGGCTTGCCTGCAGGAATACAGAGTGTAATTTTTGCACTTTCCAATGTTATTGTCCAGTCCAGTGTCAATTCCTTCGGCTCGGCGGCAATCGCAGGAAATTCTGCCTCTGCTAATATAGGTACATTCTATTATATTGTACTGAACAGCTTCTTCCACACATGCATAGCCTTTGTAAGTCAGAATATCGGCGCAAGGAAGTTCCATAGAATACCCCGTATTATAGGCATATGCCTTGCATATGTGTGTGTCGTGTGGCTCATAGAAGTTCTTATAGTAATTTTTGGTGCCCGTACACTTATAGGAATGTATGTGCCGGGTGATGAAGAGGCAATAAAGGTCGGAATACTGAGATTTATGATTGTCGGAGGTTCATACGGACTTTGCGGAATTATGGAGGTTATCTCGGGTGCACTAAGGGGAGTGGGGCACTCCCTCGACAATATGATTTTGTCGATAGCAGGTGTGTGCGGTATAAGAATACTCTGGGTTATGACCGTTTTCCAGAAGTACAGAACCTTTGAAACTCTCTATATTTCGTATCCTATATCGTGGATTATGACATCGCTTATTAACGGAATAGCGTTTATGATAATATATCGTTTAATAAAAAAGAAAGAAGGAATTCAAGATAATTCTTCTGTCTCAAAGTAATCCATAATACCCTGATACAGAGCCTTTGCAATTTTGTCCTGATACTTGGGAGTGCTGAGAAGCAGAGCTTCCTCCGGATTGGAAAGGAAACCGCATTCCGCAAGAGCAGAAGGGATGGATGAATTTTTAAGGATATAAATGCTGTTTGTGGATTTTATACTTCTTGTGTTTTCGGGGTCCGCAATCTCAATCAGCTTTGTCTGTATGCACTCTGCAAGAAGCTTGTTTTCGGGATTGTTCTCGGAGTAAAAGACCTGTGCACCTCTGTATTTTGACTCGCCGAAATGATTGAGGTGTATGCTTATAAACAGGTCGGCGTTTGAGTTTTCGCGGATATGGCATCTTTTGTTTAAGTCATCCCGCTTATTGTTTGTTTCGGATGTGCTCAAAGAGTTTTTGCCATTTCGGGTCATTATCACCCTTACCTTGTTTTTTGACAAAAGCTTTTTGAGCCTTTTTGCTATCTCGAGATTTATTTCACTTTCTTTAATGCCAGATTGCGATACCGCTCCGCCGTCAGGAAAGCCGTGCCCTGCGTCAATTATAACTATTTTTTTGGACGGATTGGAAGAAAATACGGGTATAAACACGCCCGACTGACATAATACAACAACCGCAATTATCGAAAACAAAGAAATAAGATACAGCAAATGATTTTTTTTCATGAATTCACTCCCTCTATAAAGAGGTATTCATTTTTAATTACGGATATTACAGAAAAACCGTCTTTGATATTATCGGTATCTAAATGTATTAGTAAAACAAAGGGGCTGTCTCACTAAATAAGTGAGGCAGTCCTAATTTTTTGCACACAAAAAGCCGCTAAAGTATAGAAACTAAAATAAAATTAACCATGAATTTTGTAACGGGTATTGGTAAACGCAAAAAAGATTTTCAAAGAGACTACGAGCTTCTTTCTGATTGGTATGAACGGGAGAAAAAGTATGAATATTATCTTCGTAGGATGAAAGATAGAAACAGTCTTTCAAAAACAGATGAAAGTGCAACATTCATGCACCTTAAAGAAGATCATATGAGAAACTCTCAACTCAAACCTGCATACAATGTGCAGATTGCAGTAGATGCGGAGTACATAGTAGCTGCAGAAATATTCAATGACAGAACTGATGTAAATACATTTGTACCATTTATGGAAAAGATAAAAAACGAACTAGGTTTTAAATATATGTATCCGACTGCCGATGCAGGATATGAAAGCGAAGAAAACTATACATATTTTGAAAACAATGGGCAAAAGCCGTGTATTAAGCCTGCAAATTATGAACAGACAAAAACGAGAAAATACAGAAACGACATTGGCAGAGCTGAAAATATGCAATATGATGAAAATACAGATACATACACTTGTCATTACGGAAGAAAGCTTGTTAATGTAGGTATGAGAAAAACCAAAACATCAAGCGGATATGTATCTGAAAAAACAATGTACCAATGTGAAAACTGCAAAGGTTGTCCACGCAAGGTACAATGCATAAAGCATAATGCAAGGTGCAATACACCACTTGAAGAAAGAACCAAGCGATATGAATTATCAAAAACATTTAAAAAGCAAAGAGCACAAATGCTTGAAAGAATAAACACCAAACAAGGAGTATTGCTTAGGATAAATCGTTCAATACAAGTTGAGGGTGCCTTTGGAGTTCTTAAGGAAGATATGGGATTTCGTAGATTTTTGACGAGAGGAACAACAAATGTCAGGACAGAAATTATATTGCTTTGTTTAGCGTACAATATTCAAAAATTGCACAACAAGACGGTATCCAACCGTCAGGGCCAATTTTTGCATGAGATAAAAGCGGTGTAAAAAGATAAAATCCAAATCAAATAGTTCGTAAAACAACGAGCTTTGTTTTGTGTACTAAAAATTAATGAAATTTCTAAAAGTTATCCACATTTCAAGCAGAAGAAGAGGGCGTTGCCTCAATTTAGTGAAAAATCACTTATTGAGACACGCCCTTATGTGAAGTTTATGGATTTTTTTCTCATATACACGCTCAGTACCAGACCTATTGCCGCAAAGTTTGTAAGTATGGAAGAACCGCCGTAGCTAAAGAACGGAAGCGGAATTCCCGTTACGGGCATAAGTCCTATGCACATTCCGATGTTTTCGAATATATGTGCAAGGAACATACAGGCCACGCCCACACAGATGTATCTGCTCATATCGGACTTTGTTTTTGTAGAATCTATAAGACACCTGTATACTACTGCAAAAAGCATAAAAGTAACTGCAAGACATCCAAGGAGACCGAGTTCTTCGCCGATTACAGCAAATATAAAGTCCGTATGCTTAACAGGCAGATATCCGAGCTGGGTCTGTGTTCCCTGATAGAGCCCCTTGCCGAAAAGCTGTCCCGAGCCTATGGCAATCTTGGACTGTATGACATGATATCCCGAGCCGAGAGGGTCGCTTTCGGGATTTATAAATACCCTTATTCTGTTCTTCTGATATTCATGGAGGAAGAAGAACCATGCCATCGGAATTATACCTATTATAGTGCCGACAGCCGTAAGAATATATTTGTAGGATATTCCTGCAGCAAAAATTATTCCTGCAAATATAAATATAAACACCATAGATGTACCAAAGTCGGGCTGAAGCATTATAAGGAAGAGAAGTATTCCCAGATGAAGCAGAAGCTTAAGAATATTTTTCGGCTCATTTATATTGTCGCCCATGTCTGACACATGCTTGGAAAATGTAATTATAAAGCCTATCTTTACAAATTCTGACGGCTGTATGCCGATAGGACCGAAACGGATCCAACTTTTGCTTCCTGTGTCCTCTTTTCCCGTACCTACCAGAAGAACCAGTACAAGCATCATAATACACATAAGATAGATTACCTTCCATGCCGAGCCGACCTTTTCGTAATTGACAGCCGTCATAAAAGCCATGACAACAAAGCCGATTCCTGCAGCGGCAGACTGTATGATAATATATTTAGAGCCGCCGTCCAGACTCTTTGCCGCACTTGATATCATCACTATGCCAAATAGAGTGCATAGCAGGGCAAGTATTATAAGAGTGTAGTCAAGCTCTTTGAATGAAAAAATTTTTCCTCTGCGCATAATATACCTCATATAAACAAACATACTAATTTATGATATACTAATTATACCAAACAATAAAGAAAAAACAATAGTTTTTATAAAATTTTAATAACTAAAAGAAATTTTGTAAATTTTTGTATAAAAACACTTGCAATTTGTCTTGGGTTGTGTTAAACTATTATGCGGTTAATACACACATGTGCAGATGCCTATGGGGATTGCATCGAAATCCGACATAGTTTCGGTGTCCCGTATGCAGACGAAGCATATGGAGGGTAACAAAATTTACGGAGGTGTTTTATTATGTCAGTTATTTCAATGAAGCAGTTGTTAGAAGCAGGTGTTCACTTCGGTCACCAGACAAGAAGATGGAACCCTAAGATGGGTGAGTATATTTATACCGAAAGAAACGGTATCTATATCATCAACCTTCAGAAGACAGTTAAGAAGATTGTAGAAGCTTACGTCTTCATCAAGGAAGTTGCAGAAAGCGGCGAGAGCATTCTCTTTGTTGGTACAAAGAAGCAGGCTCAGGATTCCATTAAGGAAGAAGCAGAGACAGTTGGCATGTAGTATGTAAATGCAAGATGGCTCGGCGGTATGCTCACAAACTTCAAGACAATCCAGAAGAGAATAGAAAGACTCAACCAGCTCAAGAAGATGGAAGAGGACGGCACATTCGACCTTCTTACAAAGAAGGAAGCTACTAAGCTCAAGCTCGAAATCGAAAAGCTCGAGAAGTATCTTGGCGGTATCAAGGATATGAAGAAGCTCCCCGGCGCTCTCTTTGTAGTTGACCCCAGAAAAGAAAAGATTGCCGTAGCAGAAGCTCATAAGCTCGGTATTCCTGTTGTAGCTATCGTAGATACAAACTGTGACCCCGATGAAGTAGACTATGTAATTCCCGGTAACGATGATGCTATAAGAGCAGTTAAGCTCATAGCTTCCACAATGGCAAACGCTATCATCGAAGGCAATCAGGGCGTAGATGCTGCACCTGCAGCAGAAGAAGCTGAAGAAGAGCAGGATGCTGAATAATATATACGGAGGTAAGAGTAATGGCTAATTTTACAGCACAGGATGTTAAAGATTTGAGAGAAAGAACAGGTTGCGGTATGATGGACTGTAAGAAGGCTCTTACAGAATCCAATGGTGATGTAGAAAAGGCAATCGAGTTCCTTAGAGAAAAAGGTCTTGCAGCAGCTGCTAAGAAAGCAGGCAGAATAGCTGCAGAAGGTCTTGTAGATGTATATGTTAACGAAGATAATACACTCGGTGCAGTTATCGAAGTTAACTCCGAAACAGACTTTGTTGCAAAGAATGCAGAATTCAAGGAATTCGTTGCAAAGCTTGCACAGATCGTTGCAAACGAAAACCCCGCAGACTTAGATGCACTCGGTGCACTCACATATGAAGACGGCATCACAGTAGAAGCTGCACTCAAAGATAAGATTCTTACAATCGGCGAGAACATGAAGATCAGAAGATTCCAGAGATTTGAAGGCAAGGTTGCAGCATATGTACACGGCGGCGGAAGAATCGGCGTACTTGCTAAGATAGAAGGCGACGATGTAGCAGCTACAAAGGAAGTTGCAATGCACATTGCAGCTATCAATCCTCTTTATCTTTCACAGGATGTTGTTCCTGCAGAAGATGTAGAAAAGGAAAAGCACATAATCATTGCACAGATAAAGGAAGACCCCAAGAACGCTTCCAAGCCCGAAAACATCATCGAAAAGATGGTTGGCGGAAAGATCAACAAGTTCTACGAGCAGAACTGTCTGCTTGAGCAGGAATTCTGTGTAAACCCCGACTTCAAGGTAGGTAAGTACCTCGAGTCCAAGGGCGTTAAGCTTATCGACTTCGTTAGATTTGAAAAGGGCGAAGGTCTCGAAAAGAGAGAAGATAACTTTGCAGACGAAGTTGCAAGCATGGTAAAATAAATTAAACTCAATTAAAAAGCTTGTCAAGAAGGTATACTTTTTGACAAGCTTTTTTGTGTTTGTTATAAATCAAGGCTCTTTGTCAATAATTGGGGTCAAAATTGAATAATGGAATTTTGAGGGCGGTTGCAGCTTTTTATGCAGCCGCCTTTCCAGTCTCTTTTTTGTAATTGAACATATGTAATATTCTTTTTCTGAATCTATTAAAATTACGGTATCCGTAAGCATTT
>JAZREC010000128.1:0-2441 GCA_045660605.1 Clostridia bacterium | reverse complement strand
TCTCGGCATTGGCTTTCTTAATTGCATTTACAGATTTAAAATGCATAAGCAGTGCCTTTCTCTTCTGGGGTCCGACGCCCGAAATATTTTCAAGCTCGCTTTCGGTATTTTTCTTTTGCTGTGTTTTACGAAGATATGTGATTGCTCTTCTGTGCATTTCGTCCTGAATGTTGGTTATAAGCATAAACGCATCGCTTTTTCTGTCTATATATATTTCGCCGTTTTCGCCCACCAAACCTCTTGTCCTGTGGTTATTGTCCTTGACTATACCGAATACTTTAATTTTGGTCTCGCCAAGTGCTTCTTTAACAACATTTCTGTGAGATGCACCGCCGTCTGCAAATATCACCTGAGGCAAAGGCAAAAATGATGCATCTTCTATCTTTAACTTACCTTCGGCTATTGCCTGCTGTTCTGTCTGCGCCCGCATCATGCGTCTTTTTATAACCTCTTGCATTGAGGCATAATCGTCCTGCCCTTCAACAGTTTTTATCTTGAAATTACGGTATCTTTTTGTATACGGCTTGCCGTTTTTGTATACAACCATTGATGCAACTGATGTGTTATCGCCAAGATTTGATATATCATATGCTTCAATATACACAGGGGGATTATCAAGCTTCAAAATATCGGCAAGCTCTTTTAGTGCAGAGTTTTTGAACTTGATATCCCTGAGTGTTTTTAGTTCTTTTTCCGAATGTTCTTTTTTGGCATTTGCTTTTATCATACGGATAAGCTTAAGCTTATCTCCGATTTTCGGAACTTTAATTTTTACACTTCTTTTTGCCTTTGAGCTAATCCACTTTTCAAGAACCTCCGCGTCCTCTATCTCATCTTCTATATATATTGTCCCCGGGATAAAGGTTGCATCCTCATAATAAAGCCTTACAAATTCCGACAAAATCTCACTGTTTGGTATTCCGTCAGTATCATTTAAGAAATAATGCTCCCGTCCTATTATCTTGCCCATTCTTACAAAAAATAATTGAACACATGTCATATTATTTGCATTATACAGAGAAATGGCATCGGAATCCGTGCCCTTGGGAGTTACAATCTTTTGTCTTTCACTGAGAGCCTCTATTGCTTTAAGCCTGTCTCTGCATATTGCGGCTTTTTCGAAGTCTTGGTTTTTGCTTGCCAAAAACATTTGCTCCTCAAGTTCTATTTTGGCCTCCGAGGTATTGCCGTTTACAAAGGCAATTGCTTTTTTGATTAAATCCCGGTATTCCTTTTGGCTTACTGAACCGTTACAAACTCCCTTGCATCTGCCAAGCTGATAATACAGACATGCTCTCATATTTGTATTTCCAACAGCAAAATCTTTGGAGCACGACCGCAATGAATATATTTCGTTAACAAGAGAAATCAATTGTTTTAAATCGGCAGAGCTTTGATAAGGCCCGTAGTACAATGCACCGTCCTTTTCTATTCTGCGGGAGAGAAAAAGCCTTGGAAAAGCTTCATTAACCGTTATTTTAAGAAACGGATATGTTTTGTCATCCTTTAGCAGAATGTTATATTTGGGCATATTCTCTTTTATGAGATTGTTTTCCAAAACAAGTGCCTCAAGCTCAGAATCGGTTATAATATATTCAAAGGTCTCAACATTGTTTACCATTGATTCGACCTTTGGTGCATGGTTTTTGGACTTAAAGTATGAACGCACACGGTTTTTTAAGTTTTTTGCCTTGCCGACATATATAATGCTTCCGTCGGAATTACGCATTATATAAACTCCGCTTTTTTCGGGCAGAGTCTTAAGTTTTTCATTGATTTCGTTATTCATATATATCAACTCACAAATATCAAAAAACCTCCACAACAAATGCGGAGGTTATGTAGCTACTATTCTATGTCAGTAAAGTTAGACATTATCAATGCATCAAGCTCGTCAATTGCTTCCTGCTCATCACTGCCCTCTGCCGCGAGAACAATCTTTGTACCCTTGGTTATACCCAGCGAAAGAACACCCAAAAGACTTTTTGCATTTACCTTGCGTTCATCCTTGGCGATAGTTATAAGAGATTTGAACTCATTAGCTTTCTGTATAAAAAAAGTTGCGGGTCTGGCATGAAGTCCAACTTCGTTAAGTACTGTAATTTCTCTACTAATCATATTACTCGCTCCTATGCAAACTAAAAAAATCAATAATATATTCTTATACTATCAAAAATTTTCTTAGAAGTCAATAATTATTAAAAAAAAAACTAATTTTGTGACAAATTACAATCTTAACTTAATTATGCACAAATGCTTTGGCAATTTATTCAACTAATCAAAAATATTTTCTTGCACTTTTAATCTAATAATGTTATAATAATTAAATAATATATTTAAGCGTGGTGTATAAATTGTCCAAAAACAAAAAATGGCTTTTGCCAAAAATCAACAAACAATCAGCACTGCGTATATCAGAAAAGCTTAATGTATCTCCTCTT
>JAZREC010000127.1:0-3618 GCA_045660605.1 Clostridia bacterium | reverse complement strand
GCTCTGTTGTCCTTGAGCTGTTTGTACGCATACTGTGAAATTCCATGGGGTTATGAAATATAAGCTGATTTTCGTAGAGTTCTATGACCTTGTCATCTGCAGTCATGCAAACAGAACCCTTTATCACATATGCCATCTCCCAAAAATCATGGCTTTCGCCCTGAAAGAAGTATTCGCTCGGGCAGTTTCTGATAAAAGCAGAGAAAAAGGAGTCAATTTCTAATGAAGTTTTTAGAAAATACGGTTTCCACATATAAAATCACCTCGTGACCAAAAACATACAATCTTTGGCTAAAAAAGTATTTTAATATAAAAATAAACATGATAGAATTTTATATAGTATAACACAGCAAGTTAATTTTGTAAAGTATATAAATGGAGGTAACAAAATGAAAACAAGTCTTTTGATTATGGCAGCAGGAATGGGTTCAAGATTCGGCGGACTCAAACAGGCTGCATCTGTCGGCCCCAACGGAGAAATGATTATTGATTATTCCGTTAAGGATGCTTTGTCTGCAGGCTTTGACAATATCGTAATGGTAATAAGAAAAGATATTGAAAAGGATTTCAGAGAAGCATGCGGTAAAAGAATAGAAAAAATTGCCGATGTAAAGTATGTATTTCAGGAAATGGATACTCTTCCTAACGGCTACACACTTCCCGAAGGAAGACTTAAGCCCTGGGGAACAGGCCATGCAATACTTTGTGCAAAGGATGCAATAGACTGTCCGTTTGCAGTTATCAACGCAGATGATTTCTATGGTCAGACAGTATACAAATCTGTACATGACTATCTCTCCAGCGGTGAAAACATGTGTATGGCAGGCTACAAGCTCGGAAATACCCTTTCCGAAAACGGAACAGTTTCCCGAGGTGTTTGCGAGACAGTTGACGGATATCTCAAATCTGTTACAGAGCATACAGACATACCTTTTGATACAGAAATTCCCAAGGATACAATTGTTTCCATGAATTTCTGGGGATTTAAGCCTGAGATAATGCAAATCCTTGACGAAAGATTTAACATGTTCCTTAAGGAAAACATCAATGAACCCAAAAAGGAATTCTTTATTCCCTCTGTAGTTGATACTATGATAAACGAGCTTTCATATAAGTTTAAGGTTGTAGAAACTGACGAAAAATGGTATGGCATTACCTACAAGGAAGATTTGCCTGTTATTCAGAATGCAATTGCAAAAATGACCGAGAACGGCTTATACTAATAATCGAGGTGCAAAAAAATGAACGAGCTTAAAAAGACTGGATAGACTGTATAGTTGCAGGTCTCGCTGATGGCAGTATACCGCTCAGAGTAACACACAATGACACAAAAATAAACAACATCATGTTTGACATAAACACAAGAAAAGCAATGTGCGTTATTGATTTGGATACTGTAATGCCGGGTTCTATGCTTTATGACTTTGGAGATGCACTGAGAATCGGTGCCGCTACAGGTGCAGAGGATGAAACTGACCTTGACAAGATATGGTTTAATCTTGAATACTTTGAAGCATTTGTAAAAGGCTTTGCAGAGGAGCTTAAGGGCAATCTTACAAAGAGAGAAACCGAGCTTCTTGCAACATCTGCAATGCTCCTTACCTATGAGTGCGGTATCCGTTTCCTCGCTGATTATCTCAACGGCGATACATATTTCAGAATACACAGAGAGCATCATAATCTTGACAGATGCAGAACTCAGTTTAAGCTTGTTAAGGACATGCAGGATAAGAAAGCATCTATGGAAGACATTGTAAAAAAATATTTTGGATAAGCCCATAAATCATATATCACATATATCACTAAAATATCCCTCCGCATTATCGCAGAGGGATATTTTATTACTATTTTTCTTCGATATACATAGATATTTTTGCACCGCCGCGGATTACGGCATCCTTTGAATTTTTCCAATCCTCGTCCTTGTATCTGTAATCAAATTTCTTTGTAAACCAGATTACATCGTCATTAACTCTGCTGAGATTATCGGTCTCAAGGTCGCAAAGACGGTTTAGAAAATCATATGCTTCATCTGCACTCAAATGCTGATGCGCACTGTTGGCAAGCATTTCAAAATGTGTAATACAAAAGCCTTTGCACGAAAAAAACTTCTGCTTAAATTCCATGTCCTTTTTATACAGATGAAAGATGTTCGAAATAAAAGCTTCTGTAATTTTACTTAGTCTTTCACATACTACGCATGTTTCGGAATTTGCAAAGAGCTTGGGTTCTTTTTTGTGCGAAAACATGCTTTTCTTATTCTTTTTGATTGTTGCCTTTTTTTGGCTTATTTCATCAATAAGATGCTTAATTCGTGTTTCCAGCACAAGAGCATGGCTAAGCTTATTACCGAAGTCATACATCATTTGTGTATGTCTCTGGCAATACCCGAGCTTATTTGAAACAATTCTTTCGTCAGGTTCCATCATGCTTGCACCGAGCGAATATTCTATGCGGTTTTTCTCTTCGTTTCTCAAGAACTCACATATAGGACACTCGCAATCAGCAGAAAAAGCATCATTTATTGGTATGGTATAAATATTTTCTTTCATTTTTTAGTCCTTCGATTCAATTACAAGAGCCGCTCCGCCCGAGATGTTTATTATACCTCTTTCCTCGGCAAGCTCATTGCTTATGCAACGGCTAGAGCTTCTGTACATCATCTCTTCATTAAGCGGATAAATAAATCCTTTGTTTGATACTGTAACTGTTTCCAGAGGAAGTACTGAAATATATTTCATATCACCTTTAGTGAGTTCAATGCTATCATCGGAAACAAAATGAATAATATTATTTTCGTTTATTATACGAATTCTGATATTGTCTGCAGAGTACTTTTCCATAAGAAAGATATTTGCAAGGCTATGGTCCATACGGCTTCCGACAGCTCCGATAACTGCTATATCGTTATAACCTCGCTCGACAGCACAGCTAAGTGCAAACTCTGTATCTGTTTCATCCTTTATGGGATTGAGCCTTATTATCTCCGCTTCGCTAAGTGCGGGCAAGGTCTTATATTTATCATAATCCGCAGAGTCAAAATCACCAACCCACAAATCAGCCCCGAGTCCAAGGCTATTACAATGGATAATTCCCGAATCTGCACAAATTATATAATCCGCTTTATCAATTACAGATTTCATACATGACGGCATCGAGCCGTTTCCGCCCGAAAATATTACCGCCCTTTTTATGCATTGCATTTGTCAATAAATTCCTTTGCACAAGCTTCTACATCTTCTGCACCGAATATTGCAGAGCCGGCAACAATTACATTAGCTCCTGCTTCGATAACCTTATGTACATTGTTAAGCTTAATACCGCCGTCTACCTGTATGTCCATATCGGGATATTTTGCTCTAAGAGCTTTGATTTTGTCAACACTGCTTTCTATGAATGACTGTGCTCCAAAACCGGGATTAACGCTCATTACAAGTATCATATCAAGAAGATGTGCATATGGCTCGAGTGCAGATATGTCTGTTGCAGGGCTCAGTGACATTGCAAACTTCTTGCCCTTGCTCTTGATTTTTTCTGCGATTTTATTAAAGTCTGCTCCTGTCTCTACATGAACTGTTATAAGGTCAGCGCCTGCATCCAAAAATGTATCAACATACT
>JAZREC010000126.1:0-4287 GCA_045660605.1 Clostridia bacterium | reverse complement strand
TTGGTCATTTGGACGAAGGTATGCTTCCTGCAATTGACTATCCACTTAGAATAAGCTTTGGAATAGAATAAAAATACCATTTACAAAAGCGAAAGGCGGAATTAAAATGAACGCAAAAGTAAAAAAGATACTGGCAATCCTTATTGTGTCAGCTATTTTGTCAACAGTTATGGCATATGCCGCACCGGGTGACAACAACGACCCGCTTGTTACTCTGTCCTATATTACAGATGTGCTTATGCCCGAACTGGAAAGTCAGATTTCCAAGAAGGTTACAAATGAGGTAAAATCTGCAATTTCCAATGCGGATCTTGGCTCTGCTTCTTCCTCCGACGGATTTGCACTTGTCAATATAAAATCCGACTACAGCATAATCGGTGACGAGGGAACAGAATTAGTTGTCCGTTCGGGAATAGGCAAGATAGTTGCTACAGCTCAGGGCGGTGTAGCAGACCTTACAGCAGGTGTTGACCTTGCAAGCGGTACGGATGTACCCTTAAACCATCACCTTCTTATACCCAGAAGCGACAAAAGAGGTATTAAATTTTCCTCTGATGCAATAGTGCTTGTAAAGGGTACATACAGCGTTTCCAAAAATTAATAAATAAAAAAATGCTAAGCGAACCGGACTCAAAATAATATGTATACTATTTTGAGTCCGGTTCGCTTATTCTGCATCATTTTTTATATTCCTGGTTACAGAACTTCTATCTGTACTGCCCTCATCGCATCAAGCGCCATGTTATGACTTTCGATACTCACTCCTGCACAGCACTTGCTGTCAACAGTTATTTTTGTTTCGGGGAAACTTGCCTTTAGTATCATAGCATTTGAAATCACACAGATATCTGTGCATAGTCCGCACAATTCTATTTCTTCTATATCTTCGCCATAATCTTTGAGTATTTTTGGGAGTTCTATACTTCCAAATGTAATCTTATCTACGACCTCATTAGCATAGTTCTTAAGTTCATCGCAAATCTGCCAACCCTCTGTATCTTTGATGCAATGCTCAACGGGTAGCTTTCTGCCCTCCTGAGTACTCATATAATCCGCAAAATGAGTGTCTCGGGTAAATATCACCTTTCCCTCGAATTTCTTTACTTTTTCAGAAACCGACGGCACGATGCCCTCAGCTTGTTTGCTTCCTAAACTTCCTGTTATAAAATCTTTCTGCATATCAACTACAATTAAATATTTCATTGTTTTCTCTCCTTGTTAAACAAACTATATATCATGGCTTGCGGATAAACATATTAAGTATCAACGCCGCAAAAGTCAATGCCAACAGCATCATAAAAGTTACAGTATATCCGCCTGTAGCTTCAAGAACCTTATTGGATGCGGTGGCAACAAATGAGCCCGCCATAGATGTAAAGGTCATAAGAGCCATATTGCCCGAAAAGTTCTTCATACCAAAGAATGAAGATGTAAAGGCAGTGGTGATTGTAGGGCAAGAACCATAGGAAATACCCGTAAGGCATAAGCCTGCAATACAAAGAACAAGAGAATCGGCAGATACTGCGATAAGAATAACCGCAGCAGCACAGATAGTAAGGATATTGGCACTTAGCATAGTCTTGCGTCTGCCTATGGCATCAAACACCGCTCCCGTTATGATTCTGCCAAGTCCGTTGCACACAGAAAGTACACCCACAAGGGATACTGCCAAAGCTTCGGGAGCATTGACCGACAAAGCAAGCTCCTTGGCAAAGCTTATAACAGAACTGCCTACAGCAGCAAGAGATGAGATGCAGACAAATGCCATCCAGAATGAGGGACGGCAAAGCATCTGTGCCGAAGTATAATCCTGCTGTTCAAATGCCTCTTCATTATTTCCCTTTGCAGATTTTGGTTTGGGAAGAGAAACCGCAGAATCAGGTTTCTTAAGAAGAAATCCCGAAAGAGTAATAACCACAAATATTGCAATACCAAGTATGATATATGCGTTACGCCAACCCAGAGGGCTTTTGAACATTGCATCTGCTATATTGCCAAGTATAAGGGCAGATGCACCGAAGCCCATCATAAGGCATCCCGAACAAAGTCCCTTCTTATCCGGGAACCAGACACTTACAGTGGATACTACCACATTATAAGCAATACCGATACCAAGCCCCGCCAATACACCGTATGTAATATAAAGCATTACAATGGATGCATCATACAAAAATGCAGTTAAAATAAATCCAAGTGCGGAAAAAACTCCGGATACCGCAAGGGCAATTCTGTGTCCCGCCTTCTTAGAAAGATTTGCACCAAGCAACCCGCCTGTACAAAAAAAGGTCATTGCCAAAGTGAAGTTAAGGGCAAGTTCACTCTGCCCCCAACCGAATTCTGCCGATAATGGAGATTTAAGTATTGACCATGCATAGAGCACACCTGCAAAAAGCATAGTTACAACACCTATGGCCATATATACCCAACGGATAGAAAAATTTTTGTTTGTATTACTCAATTCGAGTCACCCTTTCTATTAGTAAAATTCATGTTGCCTTTTTTAATTTTATATGCTATAATATAATAAATTCAATAACCAAACTGCCACCGGGTAGTGAATGCTTTGAGCATTCGTTTGTATATCGTTAGGTCTTTGAAGATATGCATTCGGATGGTTATTTTTTTGGAGGAATAGCTGTGCATAAAATAAAAAACTATATTTCAAAAAACGATATTCCTCTATGGTCAACTTCTGTAATTTTTATAATTGCTTCGTTTTGCCTTTTTGACAAAGAAAATTATCTGACATTATGTGCATCTCTAATAGGTGTTACTTCCCTTATTTTCTGTGCAAAAGGAAATCCTTTCGGGCAATTATTAATGGTTGTATTCAGTCTGCTCTATGGAATAATCTCATATACTTTTTCCTATTATGGAGAAATGATAACCTATCTTGGTATGACAATGCCTATGGCGATTTTTGCCCTTATATCCTGGCTCAGAAATCCGTATAACGGAAACAAAGCTGAAGTCAAAGTAAATAGTATTACCCAAAAAGAAACTATCCTTATGTGGCTGGTTACTATCTTAATTACTATTATCTTCTATTTTATATTAGAGCATTTTAATACTGCCAACATAGTACCGAGCACACTCTCTGTTACAACAAGCTTTCTGGCAGTGTATCTTACTTTCAGAAGAAGTCCGTATTTCGCTGTCGCCTATGCCGCAAATGATATTATCCTGATTGTTTTGTGGCTTCTTGCAAGCTTACACGATGTTCGTTATATCTCCGTTGTTGTGTGCTTTGCCGCCTTTTTTGCAAATGACATCTATGGTTATGTAAGCTGGCAAAAAATGAAAATCAGGCAGAACAAATCCACATATTAATCGTAGGTTTTTTTAATATTTGACACCCTTATATAAAGACTGTCTAATCTGAATTACAGCCTTTTTTGGGTTATTGCGACACATAAGGTTTAGATGCAAACCGTTTTTGTCGATATGCAAACTTCGTTTGCTCGATATTTTCACTTCGTAAAATCGATATGTTTTCGCTTTGCTCAAACTCGATATGATATAAATCTCGTCGCGATAGCGACATATCGAGTTGCTTGCAACATATCGAGTCTTTTAAGACATATCGAAAATCTCGCAAGAGATTTATATCGATGCATTGCTTTGCAATGCAATTGCGACACATAAGGTTTAGATGCAAATCTTTCAAAGGCCCCCTTGCCTAAAGGGGGCTGTCTGCAAAGCAGACTGGGGGATTCTTTTCCGATGAACCAAATCCATCTTTTGTATCCCTCCACCACCTTCGGTGGTCCCCCTCCCTTTATGCAAGGGAGGCTTCTTTGATTTCGTCAAATTTTGGCAATCCTTATATAAAGACCTAATAATACTGATGCCAATATTTTTTTACTTAGTTCATATCTGGTCAAAGAAAAATTATGATTTATAAACTACACTTTGTTTGGTTTCTTTAATTTTTTCTTTCAAGAGTACAACAAAAGTGGAAATAATACACACCAAAATAGGAAATACATTTTTCACCATAGGCATATCTGCCGTAACTATCCTTTCAAGACTATAACCTACCATAATATGTATCAAATATATACCGGTGCTTGTTTGCGACAATTTGATTACCTTTTCATTAATCCGTATATCTTTTGTTTTTAGTGATATTATAAAAAGCGCAACTGCAACCAATACCGAGCCTATATACAACTCATTTTCGCCACAAATAAAATAGCTTATGACAGTCTCAACAACACCGATTAAAATCAAAATCATTGCTCTTTTATATGTGATTTTTTTATGTACTAATTCTTCATTTTTTCT
>JAZREC010000125.1:0-16150 GCA_045660605.1 Clostridia bacterium | reverse complement strand
CAGGAAGTGTCCCCAGTCGCTCGCCTTACAGTCGATAACCTCGTGAAGTCTAAGCTTGTAGGCATTCTGTCTGTCGCTTATGAGCAAAAGGTCCGAAGCATTTGTAGAATCCCACTCGCATACCATATATGCATCGTCTTTAAGCTTCTGTGCACCGCTGGAGCGCAGAGATACCTGAGTGATTTTCTTTAAGTAATTGTCCGAGGTAAGGAATACGCGCAGATTATAATTATCTATTGTTTCCTTGGCATCGTAAACCTCTATTTCGTCTTCGTTCACTATGGATGTTCTTCGGTCTCTGCCGTACTTTTTGCTTATTTCCTTAAGCTCGGAAATGATTATCTTTTTGACTTCCTTGTGGTCTTTTATAATCTTATCAAGTCTTTCGAGTTCTTTTTCGAGCTCTTCAATATCGGCAATTCGGTTTAATATATACTGCTTGTTTAAGTTTCTAAGCTTGATATCAGCAACATACTCTGCCTGAATTTCGTCAATATCAAAGCCTCTCATAAGGTTTGGAACAACATCCTCGTCCTTTTCGGTACCGCGGATTATTGATATTGCCTTGTCGATGTCAAGAAGTATTTTATTAAGACCGTCAAGAAGATGAAGCTTATGAGTAAGCTTGTTTATATCATATTTGGTTTTTCTTACTATACAGCTGTTGCGGAAAGCAGTCCACTTTTCAAGGATTTCACGCACACCCATAACCTTTGGCGTGTTGCCGTCAAGAATGTTGAAGTTACAGCTGAAGCTGTCTTCAAGAGGTGTCATTTTGAAGAGCTTTTGCATAAGTGCATCGGCATCGGTGCTTTTCTTGACATCAAGGGTTATTTTGAGACCGTTTAAGTCAGTTTCGTCTCTTAAGTCATTTACTTCTTTGACCTTGCCGTTTTTGATAAGCTCAACTATCTTGTCAATTATCGCTTCGGATGTGGTTGTGTAGGGGATTTCGTATATTTCTATAAATCCGTTTTTCTTATCATGTCTCCACTTGCTTCGTACCTTGAAGCTTCCTCTTCCTGTTTTGTATATGGAAGAAATCGTCTCTTTGTTGTACAGAAGCTCACCGCCCGTTGTAAAGTCGGGGGCAAGAAGTGTTTCCGTAAGGTCGCATTTGGGGTTTTTGAGGTATGCTATTGTGGTATCGCACACTTCCTTAAGGTTAAATGAGCAAACGCAGTTTGCCATACCTACCGCTATACCCTGATTGGGGTTTACCAGTATGTTCGGAAATGTTACAGGCAGGAGCACAGGCTCCTTGAGTGTTCCGTCATAGTTGTCCATGAAGTCAACCGTATTTTTGTCTATGTCCTTAAAAAGCTCCTTGCTTATTTCATCAAGCTTAACCTCGGTATAACGGGACGCCGCATACGCCATATCCCTTGAATAATGCTTTGCAAAGTTACCCTTGGAATCGACAAACGGATGCAGTAGAGAGTCATTTCCCTTAGTGAGTCTTACCATGGTTTCGTATATGGCACCGTCACCGTGGGGATTGAGCTTCATTGTCTGTCCGACTACATTTGCAGACTTTGTTTTGTTCCCCGTAAGAAGATTCATCTTGTACATGGTGTAAAGAAGCTTTCTGTGAGACGGTTTGAAGCCGTCTATCTCGGGAAGTGCACGGGATATGATTACACTCATGGCATAGGGCATATAATTTTCCCTAAGAGTGTCTGTTATTTTCTGATCATACATGTTTTCGCACCTCCCTTAGCTAAGGTCAAGCATATCAAGATACATATGCCCGTTGTCCGCTATATACTGCTTTCTGTCCGAAAGGTTGTCGCCCAGAAGCAAATCAAACATGGCGGAAGTGGGTTCTATATCCTCGCTCATAACCTTTATAAGTCTTCTGCTTTCGGGCTTCATGGTGGTTTTTGACATCATTTCGGGGTCGTTCTCACCAAGACCCTTTGAACGCTGAATTGTATATTTGTCGTCCTTGAATTTGGAAATTATATCGTTCTTTTCCTTTTCGCTGTATGCAAAATACGGCTCCTTGTCTCCCTTGTGTGTTATTTCAAAGAGGGGAGATTCGGCAATGTACACCTTGCCCTCGTTAATGAGAGTGGGGGTCAGACGGTACAGCATAGCAAGTATAAGAGTTCTTATCTGGAAGCCGTCCACATCGGCATCGGTACAAATTATAACCTTGTCCCAACGCAGATTGTTTATGTCAAAGGTGTTTATGTTCTTGTTATGCTTGGAGCTGATTTCCACACCGCATCCGAGCACTCTCAAAAGGTCAACTATTACATCGCTTTTGAAAATCTTTTCGTAGTCTGCCTTGAGGCAGTTAAGGATTTTTCCCCTTATCGGCATAATCGCCTGAAATTCCGAGTCTCTTGCAAGCTTACACGAGCCGAGTGCCGAGTCACCCTCAACTATATAGACTTCTCTTTTTGAAACATCTTTTGTACGGCAGTCTACAAACTTTTCTACGCGGTTGCTTATATCAAGGCTTCCCGAAAGCTTTTTTGCAATGTTTACTCTTGCTTTTTCTGCGTGCTCACGGCTTCTTTTGTTGATGAGAACCTGAGCGGCAATCTTCTCCGCCTCTGCCTTGTTCTCTATGAAATAAACCTCAAGCTCATGTCTTAGCCATTCTATCATCGCATCGGCAATAAACTTGTTGTTAATTGCCTTTTTTGTCTGGTTTTCGTAGCTTGTAACAGTTGAGAATGAGTTGGATACAAGAAGCAGACAGTCTCTTACATCGCTGAAGTTTATTTTGCTTTCTGATTTGTTATATTTATTGTTGTTTTTAAGGTACTGGTCTATACTGTACACAAACGCATTGGTTACTGCCTTGTCGGGAGAACCGCCGTGCTCAAGAAAGCTTGAGTTGTGATAGTATTCCAGAAGTGTCGCCTTGTTGGAAAAGCAAAATGCAACAGAAAGCTTTACCTTATATTCGGGCTTGTCCTCTCGGTCGCGGCCCTTTCTTTCACATTCTATATACTGAATGTGGGTAAGGGCATTATCGCCTGCAATTTCCTTTACATAATCTGTAATACCCTCTTCATATAGAAATACCTTTTCTTCAAATTGTCCTCTGGATATCTCGTTTCTGTATTTGAAGGTAAGACCCTTATTTACAATAGCTTGTTTTTTAAGTATTTCCTCATAGTACTCAGAGGGAATATCAATGTCTGTAAATACATCAAGGTCGGGACGCCATCTCGTTGTTGTTCCTGTATGGCGGTGGCGGAACTGCTCCTTGTTAAGTCCGCCCACATTCTCGCCCTTTTCAAAATGCAGTGAGTATTTGAAGCCGTCACGCAGAACCGTTACATCCATATATTCGGATGCATACTGCGTTGCACAGGCACCGAGACCGTTGAGACCAAGACTGAACTCATAGTTTTCTCCGTCATTGTTCTTATACTTACCGCCTGCATAAAGCTCGCAGAATACCAGCTCCCAGTTGTATCTGTCCTCTACGGGATTGTAGTCAACGGGTATGCCTCGTCCCATGTCGGACACCTCTATGGATTTGTCAAGATAGCGGGTAACGGTTATCATATCGCCGTAGCCTTCTCTTGCCTCGTCTATGGAGTTGGAAAGGATTTCAAACACCGCATGCTCGCAACCCTCAAGTCCGTCAGAACCAAATATTACCGCCGGCTTTAATCTTACACGGTCGGCACCCTTTAGCATAGATATACTTTCGTTATCATATGCCTTTCTTTTTTCTGCCATCAAATTCACCTCAACATTTAAATGTGCTATATGTTGTGCCTTAAAAGTAATTATACATATCTACGATACAATATTTTGTGCATATTGTCAAGAGGTATACAAAATCTGTAACCTAACAGCAAAAAAGGTGATGTAAAAAACGAGTTTTTACATCACCTTTTTCGTGGGATATCCGAAGGTAAAAGCAATATAATTGCTTCGTCCGCTATACGATATCCCGAGCACACTTGGTATAAATTTTGGGAACATTCGACTCAAATCTAAAGTAAAAATACCGCCGCGATGACACGCTCACTCAGAGCGAGGCATCGCTAAAACCAACGGACAGCAGCGGTAATTTGATTCCGTCGGTTTTACGGAATTTTACCTTGATTTGTGCCGAATGTTTTGTCCCAAAATTCATAAGAGTGTGCTACGGGATATCGCATATCGTACGAGCGCACAGCGGAGGATATTCAATACGATGCATTTTGCGGATTTCAAGTTAAAACAGATGCCTGAAATCCAGCAAAAAACGGAGTAAAATTACCGAAAATCAATTTCCGCTGCGGTTCGGGAATTTTAGAGCTGCCAAGCTCTGAGTGAGCTTGTCGGCGCGGCTCCGTTTTTGTGAAGATTTTAGGTAGATGTTCTTGAAATACGCACTTAGCATCGATTGAATATCCTCTGATGAAGCGTATCATAAAATACAGTATTGTTCATATTATTTATAATCCAAATGATTCCGCAAGGTTAACCACCTCAAGCGAGTTATCCCTGCCAAGTCCTTTTACTGTTCCGCCCGATGCTATGATTTTTGAAATTTCGAGCAGGTGACAGCTTTTTATTTTTTCTCCAGGAAGAATTATGGGAATTTCATCAGGCATACGGTAAACAATCCGCTTGTTAATTCTGTCAAGCGCATATTCGGCAGGCAGGAATTCACCCGTCGCGTTAAATGCTTTTTCGGGTGTGAGCCTGATATCAAGGTCCTCAGGAGCACAGTGTTCTATAACATTATCCACAATCATTGTTTTTTCGCCGACAGCTTTTGACAGGCTCACAAGAGCGTGGAAGAGCTTTTTGATTTCATATACGGAGTTGTATATTCCAATGAGGCATACAACATTGCTTTCGTTTGCCGACTCTACCTCTATATCAGCCTTGTTTCTTAAATAGTCCGCCGCCTCGTAGCCATTTGCTTTCGCGTGGGAGAAGTTAAGCACAACTCTCATGGGGTCGATACCAAAGATGCCGTCTGTACCGCACATATCACATCCAAGCCAGCGAATAACGGTATTTTCTGTAATAAACTTTTTGCACTTTCTTATCTCTGCAATAAGTCTTTCAAACATATCCTCGTTTTCAAATGCATAGAACACCGCATTTTCCAGAGTGCAAAGAAGTGCAGGAGAGGCTGATGAGGTTTCGTACATCCTCGCCATGTCAACAGTACGCTGAAAGTCGATATCAGGGTCTGCAATATGAAGAAGCGCACCGCCACCGAAAGATGCGAGGGATTTATGTACACTGTGGACGCTGATATCTGCACCGAGCTTTACCGCAGGTCTTGGAAGCTCCCTGCAAAAACCGAAGTGAGCGCCCAGAGCTTCATCAACGAGAAGCTTCATGCCGTTTCTGTGGCATATTCCTGCTATCGCAGTTATATCCGACACCACACCGTAATAGGTAGGCGAGGTAATGATTACAGCCTTTGCATCCTTGTTTGATATTATTGTTCTTTCGAGTGCATCAAGGTCAACACCGCCCGATATTGAATACTGAAAGTTAAATTTCCTTTTTACATATACAGGCTCAAGACCCTGTATGATGAGAGCATTTATAACGCTTCTGTGACATTCTCTGTCAACTATTACCTTGTCACCGCGTCTTAGGTATGCACCGAGCATTGCATATATACCGCCTGTTGCACCGTTTCGCAGATAGATGCTTCGGCAGGTCTTATATTTTTCGGTTATTATGTCCTCGCTTTGCATAATCAGCTCTCTCAGGTTCAGGCTGTCGCCGTCCTTTGAAGAGCCGTACATATCAAGTCTGCTAAGTGACTTGGTTCTCATAGTCACCTTGCCCTTGTGTCCCGGTGCATTAAAGGGTATTCTCTGCATACGGGCATATTTATATAAACCGTTGAATATGGGTGATTTCATTACTTATTTTTTCCTTCCTGTTTGTTTTGGTAAATTCCCTTGACGGACACCTCGCCTGAGTGTACATTAAGTACCCCTTTGTCTGTCTTAACATTCATGGAGCCGTCGGGAAGAATGTCTGTGCATACTCCCCTGATTTCACCGCCCTGTGAGCTAAGGGTTACTTCTTTTCCAAGATTTACGCATTTTTCCTTGTACATATGGAGTATCTGTTCTTTGGTGCATTCTCTGTATATTCTGTCGATACTTCCGAGAACTTTAAGAAGTACTGCGTTTTCGTCATATTCCTTTCCTGTAAGGTCAGAAACAGATGATGCATAGGGAAGCTCCTTTTCGCAGAAATGATTATTTGCATTTATTCCTATACCTACAAGAATTGCCTCTGTTTTACCGCTCTTTATAATATTTTTGCTGAGTATTCCGCAGAGCTTTCTGCCGTTTGAGACGATATCATTGGGCCATTTTACAAGGCAGGGCAGATATTCGGACAAAGCCTCGCAAACACCAAGCGCGCATACTATGGTTATAAAAGGTATTTCAAATTCCCGAAACGGGGGAGTGAGAGCAAAAGTAAAGTATATTCCTCCCTCATTGCTTTGCCAGCTTCTTCCGAGCCGTCCGCATCCTGCGGTCTGCGATGAAGAGACGATTGTAAGCCCCTCTGCAGGCTCAAATTCGCGGATTTTGTCAAAGGTGGATGTAAGCTCGGGGAAAAAGTATATATCCGAGCCGATTATACCCTTGTATTCAAAAGCATCAATTGAATTTTGAGAAAGCCTTTTTTTCATATTTTTTCTATCCTTGCGCTTATATTGCCGTCTGTGATTTCTATAATTCCATAGCTTGAAACAGAGCCGGGGTTCATTATAATTCTCTTGGGTGATATATCTAAATGCGGAATGTGTGTATGTCCGAAAAGAACAATATCTGCTCCAAGCTCCTGAGCCTTATATTCGAGTGATAGCAGAGAGCTCTTTACATGATACTTGTGGCCGTGGCATGCAAAAATTGTTTTTCCTTCTATTACCGCAACTCTTTCGAGAGGATACTGTGTATCAAAGAAATCATTATTGCCCCTTACGGATGTTATTATCTTTCGGGGAAAAAGCCTTTCAAGATTTACACAGTCGTCCGCCATATCCCCGAGATGAAAGGTATAGTCGGGGTCAAGCTCCTTTATGAGACGGGATGCGTTTGCTGTATTGTAGTGAGTGTCGCTGAGTACCAGAATTTTCAATCTAACATGTCCTTCCATAAAAATACTTCATCTGCAATTATACTATGAATAGGGCAGATTTGCAACACTTTTGTAATAATTTCTAAATAATTGAAAATCATTCCCCAAGCCTTGTAATCATGGGTCTGCGGACTTCAATATAAATAAAAGGATATATTTTTTGTGCAAATCTAACAAAAATTATAAAAACACTGTTTTAGGGGCATTTTATTAAAAATTTTTTTGCAAAAACTATTGCAAAATTGTTAAAAATGGTTTAGAATATACTTAAAAGTGTCACAAAGTGGAATGAAGTGGTAACAAAGTGTCATTTTTCGAGACTGAGTGACACATAATTACAGGAAAGGAAGTGAAAAGATGTTTAGCGGTGAGTTCGAACATAGCCTTGACCAAAAGGGCAGGGTAATAATACCTTCAAAAATGCGTGAACAGCTTGGCGAAGTGTTTTTTATAACCAAAGGTATAGAACATAATCTTCTTGTATTCAGCCGTGAGGGTTGGGATGATTTCTGCGCTAAACTCAAAACACTTTCCGTAACCAACAGAAATGCAAGAGCACTCAAGAGATTATTCTTCTCAGGTGCTGTAGAATGTGAGGCAAACTCTCAGGGCAGAGTGCTTATACCCTCTACCTTAAGGGAATATGCAAATATAGAAAAAGATGTTACCATCATCGGCAACGGCAGTAATATGGAAATCTGGAACACTGAGTCCTGGAAGGATTACATGGGTGATCTGGATGCAGATGCCGCCGCAGAGAGCCTTGATGAAGTAGGAATTTCTATTTGAGGATAATACATATGGAATTTAAACATATATCCGTACTCTTAAATGAGTCAATTGACGCCCTGAATATCAAAGCCGACGGTATTTACGCAGACGGTACAATGGGCGGAGGCGGACACAGCAGTCTTATTGCAGAGAGACTTGGGCCGGACGGCAGACTTATCGGAATAGACAGAGACACCGATGCACTCGGTGCAAGCCGTGAGAGACTCAAAGCTTATGGCAATGTTACATATGTCCATAATAATTATAAGAATATTAAGGATATCCTGTCGGAGCTTGGTATTGATGCTATAGACGGAGCCGTGCTTGACCTGGGTGTATCGTCATATCAGCTTGACTCAAGGGATAGGGGTTTTTCCTATATGGAGGACGCACCTCTTGATATGAGAATGAACAGACAGGACTCAATGAGTGCTTATGATGTAATAAACACATATTCCGAACGAGAGCTTACTGATATATTCTTTTCTTACGGAGAAGAAAAGTTTTCCAGAAAGATTGCCCGCATTATAGCGGAGAGAAGAGAAACAAAGCCAATAGAAACCACACTTGAGCTTGTGGATATAATAAAGGCTGCAATACCCGAAAAATTTCGTCAAAAAGGCTCGCACCCTGCAAAAAGAGTTTTTCAGGCAGTCCGCATAGAAGTCAACGGAGAGCTTCGGGACCTTAAAGGTGCCCTTGATGACTTTTTTGAAAGGCTTAAGCAGGGCGGAAGACTTGCAGTAATAACCTTTCATTCGTTAGAGGACAGGATAGTAAAAAATGCCTTTAACGAGTATGCTACAGGATGTACCTGTCCCAAGGACTTTCCGATATGTGTATGCGGAAAGACCCCGAGAGGAAAGGTAATCACAAGAAAGCCTATGCTTCCGAGCCAGGAGGAGTGCGAATTTAATAAACGCTCCAAGAGTGCAAAACTGAGAATAATAGAAAAGCTATAAAATATATTTGAGAGGATGTTAGAAGTGAACGAGTTTTACAGAGGAACAAGTGCATATAAGCTCGAACAGTACGAAAATTACACCCGAAGAAACCGCGAAAACGAAGAAAACAGAAAAAAACAGACCAAAATGGAACAGATGGTAATATGCAGATACATGGTTATAGGTGTAATGCTTGTTTTTCTCGCTTGCTCTGCGTTGGTGTATGTAAATGTAATGACACTCAGAGCATCAACAAAGATACAGAACCTCGAAAGAGAACTCGCTCTTGTTATCGACAACAATAAGCAAAAGGAGATAGATATAAACAAAAATCTTGACCTTAAGGTAATTGAGAAGAAGGCTGTAGAAAAGCTCGGTATGCAAAAGCCCGACAACAGCCAGATAGTATATATAAATGTAAAAAAAGGTTCGCACTCCGAAGCAATTGGCAAAAGCAATGCAACAGGAGATGCAATGAAAGGAATAAAGGAAACATTTCACGCTGTAGCGGAATATTTTAATTAACACCGTAATATAAGTTATTATCACGATTGCGAAGGTGTTTTTCTATGGTAGAAATCAAATACAATGTAAAAAAACGAGCACCCTGGATTACATTAGTCTCCGTTATTGTTTTTTTCGCACTGATACTGAGACTTGTGTACTGGCAGTTTATAATGGGTGAGGAACTAAAATCGAGCGCCATACAACAACAGACGCTCGATTCTGTTGTCTCGTCCAAAAGAGGAAATATATATGACAGAAACGGCAAGGTTCTGGCACAGAGCATATCTGTACAGAGCGTTACCGCAACACCGTCCGAGGTTAAGGCGGGTAAGAAAATTGACGAAACTGCAAGAACTCTCTCTGAAATTCTGGGAAAAGATGCAGACGATGTCAAAGAAATCATAACCCGCAATTCACGCTATGAGGTAGTTGCGAGAAAGATAAGCAACAAAACTGCAGAAAAAGTCCGCAAGGCAAACCTTAGAGGAATATATCTTGTCGAAGACAGCAAAAGAACCTATCCCTATGGCTCTCTTGCATCTCATGTAATAGGCTTTGTAGGAACCGACAATCAAGGTCTTGACGGCATAGAGATGGTATATGACAGCTATCTTAAGGGAGTCCCCGGAAGAATGATAAGCTCAAAGAGTGCATCGGGCACAGAGATGCCCTTTGAGTACGAAAAATACATAAATCCCGAAAACGGCGCTAACCTTGTTCTTACAATAGACGAGGTTATTCAGCATTTTGTGGAGGAGGAGTTAAAGCAGGCGGTAGCAGACTACGATGTAAGAAACGGCGCCGCATGTATAATAATAAATGCCAAAACAGGCGAGATACTTGCCATGGCAACCTATCCCGATTATGACCTTAACAGTCCGTTTACTCTTCCCGAGGAAATAGAAAAACAGCTCAAGGACAGCTTTTATTCCACGCCCTCTGAGGTCAAAGAGGATAATGACAAAGAGGATGAGTATGATGCGGCATACAAGGACCGCCTTACAAAGCTATGGCGTAACAAGGCGGTTGTTGACTCATATGAGCCGGGTTCGACCTTCAAGCCCTTTACGGCGGCTATGGCACTCGAAGAAAACTTAGTGAGCACCAACGAATCATTTTCGTGCTCAGGCGGTGTGCAGGTCGGGGATTATTTCATCCGATGCTGGAAAAGCGGAGGACACGGACAGCTCAACTTTGCACAGGGGTTTGAAAATTCCTGCAACCCTGTATTTATGAACCTCGGAGCAAGAGTCGGAGCCCAGAAATTTATGGAATACTACAAGAAGTTCGGCTTTATGGAGGCAACAGGCTTCGACCTGCCGGGCGAGGCAACGGGTACATTCCATATACTCGAAAGATTTAAGGATGTAGAAATTGCCACAAGCTCATTCGGACAGAGCTTTATCGTAACCCCTCTTCAGCTTGTTACGGCATATACCGCAATAACAAACGGCGGTGTTATGGTTCGTCCCCATATAGCAAAGGAGCTTGTTGACGATAACGGAAATGTTATAAAGAAGTTTGAACCCGAGATTATAAGGCAGGCAATAAGCAAGGAAACAGCAAACACAATAAGGGATATTCTCGAAGGTGTTGTAGAGAACGGAACATCCAAAAACGCTTTTATAAGAGGCTACCGCCTTGCAGGAAAAACGGGTACGAGTGAAAAGCTTCCCCGAGGTAACGGCAAATATGTAGCATCCTTTGTCGGCTTTGCACCTGCAAACGACCCCGAAATCATAGGTCTTGTTATGCTTGATGAGCCTATGGGTCCAAGCCACATGGGCGGTGCAATAGCGGCACCAACCTTTAAGAAGATATTTGACGAGGTTCTGAGATACATGGATATTGAGCCTCAGTATACCGAGGAGGATATGCTCATAAGAGACAAGACAGTTCCGAATGTTGAGGGACTTTCTGTAAATGAGCTTGCAAAGTCGTTTGACGGAACAGGACTCAAGTATAATATTCTCGGCTCGGGAGATAAGGTTATAAATCAGGTGCCCAAGGGCGGTTCAACACTTCCCGACGGTTCTACCGTTGCGATATACACAGAAAAGGAGCAATCCTCAATGGTTGTGGTGCCCAATGTCAAGGGCATGACGGCAACAAACGCAAATGTAACACTTACAAATGCAGGTCTTAATATGAAGATTGTCGGTGCAACGGATTCGGGTCAGGGAAATGCAGTTGTTTCAATCCAGACACCCGAGGCGGGAACAGAGCTTCAGAGAGGCTCGCCCGTAAGCGTGGAATTCAGTTTTTCTAATGTACACTAAGAGGTGTGATTATGTATCTTAATGAGCTTTTAAGAAATGTTGATGTAATAGAAATAAAGGGAAGCGGAAACCCCGAAATTACAGGAGTCCACTATAATTCCCGTACGGTTACCGAGGGAGGTCTCTTTGTAGCCATAGAGGGCTTTGTTACAGACGGGCATAAATATGTAACTTCCGCTGTAGAGTGCGGAGCAAAGGCGGTTGTGTGTACCCGCTTTACTCCCGATGCCGATGTTATTCAGATAAGGGTAGCCGATACCAGAAAGGCAGAGGCTGTAATAAGCTCCAACTTCTTTGATAATCCGTCAAAGAAAATCCGCCTTATAGGAGTTACCGGTACTAACGGCAAGACCACAGTAACGCACCTTGTAAAGCATATATTGGATTTTAACGGATACAAAACAGGACTTATAGGAACAAACCGAAATATTATCGGTGACAAGGTTTTGGAAACAGGCAGAACCACCCCCGATTCTTTTGAACTTCAAAAGCTGTTTTTTGATATGGCAAATGAGGAGACGGACTATGTTATAATGGAGGTTTCGTCTCATGCGCTGGAGCTCAGCAGGGTCTACGGATGCACATTTGAGGTGGGCGCATTTACCAATCTTACTCAGGACCATCTTGATTTCCACGAGACAATGGATAATTATGCTTTAGCTAAGGCAAAGCTTTTTGAAATCAGCAAAAAAGCTGTCATAAACACCGATGACAGCTACGGCAGTATAATGCTTGAAAAATTTGACGGCAGTGCTGTCACATACGGAAAAAATGAAGAATGTACATTAAAGGCAGAAGATATAGAACTCAAAGAGACAGGCATCAGCTTTAGTCTTAACGGCACAGGCTTTAGTCTCGGTATACCCGGCGGTTTTTCGGTATACAATGCTCTTTGTGCAATAGGTATATGCAGGGAGCTTGGACTAAGTGACGGAAAAATTGCAAAGGCTCTTGATACCGCAGAGGGTGTCAAAGGAAGGGCAGAGGTTGTAAATATCGGTGAGAGAGACTATACAGTAATGATAGACTATGCCCACACACCCGACGGTGTGGAAAATATCCTAAATACCGCAAGGGGCTTTGCCAAGGGCAGAGTAGTAATAGTATTTGGATGCGGAGGCGACAGAGACCCCGTAAAGAGACCCATAATGGGCGAGATAGCAGGCAGACTCTCTGACTTCTGTGTAGTAACAAGCGACAATCCCCGTACGGAAGACCCAATGTCTATCATAGAGATGGTAGAAGAGGGTGTCAAAAAATCTGGCGGAGAATATGTTGTTATAGAAAAGAGATACGATGCAATCCGTTATGCCCTCGAAAATGCACAGAAAAATGATGTGATTATTCTTGCGGGCAAGGGACATGAAACATATCAGATACTCGGAAAAGAAACCATACATTTTGATGAACGCGAAGTAATACGGGAAATACTAAACACACGCTTGGAGGAATAAACTTGAAAGAATACATTCTGTTTATAATAGCTCTTGTGTCATTTTTGGCATCTGCACTTTTGGGGCCGATGGTTATCCCAACCCTGCACAGACTAAAGTTCGGTCAGGAGATAAGGGAAATAGGACCAAGCTGGCACAAAAAGAAAAGCGGAACACCCACAATGGGAGGAATAATTTTCATTATTCCCGTAATTTTGGTAACACTTATATTTGTGAGACAAAAGGCTACCGTTTTTCTTCTTCTGTTCTGCCTTGCATTCGGTCTTATCGGCTTTGCTGATGACTTTATCAAGGTTATTATGAAAAGAAACTTAGGTCTTACCGAAAAACAGAAATCAACACTGCAGATAATATTTGCAGTATGCTTTGCGGTACTTAGCATAGCACTTGATATAACAGATACATCTGTTATCATACCATTTCTTAAAGAAAGCATAGCTCTTCCTGCAATACTTTATTTTGCACTTTCGGCACTTGTAATAGTAGGTGCGACAAACAGCGTAAATCTTACAGACGGCGTAGACGGTCTGGCAACATCGGTTACGATTGTTGTATGCCTCTTCCTTTCGCTGGTTTCTGCAAAAATGGGAAGAATGGATATCGCGGCATTCAATATTATAAATGCGGCATCGCTTTTGGGATTTTTGCTCTACAACAGGCATCCCGCAAGAGTGTTCATGGGTGATACAGGCTCCCTGTATCTCGGTGCGGTAGTATGTATGAGTGCTCTTGAGCTTAGGATACCGCTCATACTTATTCTTGCAGGCGGAGTATATGTAATAGAGACACTTTCCGTAATACTGCAGGTTGCTTCGTTTAAGCTTACGGGCAAAAGAATATTCAAAATGAGTCCGATACATCACCACTTTGAAATGTGCGGATGGTCGGAAAGAAAAATAGTATTAACAGCAACAGTTACTACAATAGTATTTTGTGCTCTTTCATATCTGATTATATAAAAAGGAGGAATATCCGTGTCACTCAAATCAAAGCTTTTTGGCACCAAAGAAGAAATTAACCGTACAGACAGTCTTGATTACTCGCTTGTTGTCATAATACTCATGCTTCTTATGTTCGGTCTGGTTATGGTTTTCAGTGCAAGCAGTGCCAATGCTCATTATGTATACGGTGATGCAACATATTTCTTCAAAAGACAGCTCATCTGGGCAGTTACGGGAATTGCCGTAATGTTTATAGTTTCAAGGTTTCATTACAAGAAGCTCGAAAGATATGCAAATCTTCTTTTTACAATAACAATTGTAATGCTTCTTCTTGTTCCGCTTATAGGTGTAGAGGTTAACGGTGCCAAGAGATGGCTCGGATTTGGAAGTCTTACCTTTCAGCCGTCGGAATTTGTCAAGATAACACTTGTAATGTTTCTTGCAAAAAGCCTCACAAACTATCCCGAGAGAATTAATCAGCTTTCGGGAGGATATATAAGATACCTTATTATAATAGGACTAACAGCCGCACTTGTACTGATACAGCCTCATATGAGCGGTGCGATGGTTATAGCAATATCATCGTGTATAGTGCTTTTTGCATCGGGATTTAAGATAAAATACTTTGTGGTAAGTGTGCTTGGTGCACTTCCTCTTGTCTATTCTCTTATTATGACATCCGATTACCGCAGAAAGCGTTTTACATCATTTATAGATCCCTTCAAGGATAAGATGGACGAAAGCTGGCAGATTGTTCAGTCGCTCTATGCCATAGCATCGGGCGGATTTTACGGAATGGGCCTCGGTCAGAGCAGACAGAAGTTCCTCTACATCCCCGAACCGCAGAACGACTTTATATTTGCGGTTATATGCGAGGAGCTGGGACTCCTTGGTGCACTTTTCGTTATGTTCCTCTTTGCTCTGCTCATATGGAAGGGCATTATGATAGCAAGAAATGCCCCGGACGAATTTTCGGCACTTACCGCCACAGGTATAACTGCCATTATTGCGGTTCAGGTGCTTATGAATATAGCAGTTGTAACATCCTCCATGCCCGTTACAGGTATTACCCTGCCGTTTTTCAGCTACGGCGGTACATCGCTTGTTATTTTGCTTATGGGTATGGGTATTCTTCTCAATATATCGAGGTATTCATAAGCGTTTGCGAGTGTTTTAACGGCGTAAAAACACGCACCCAAAACTAAGCGAGGTGTTTTGATTGAGAATTCTTTTATCGGGCGGAGGCACTGCAGGACATATAAATCCCGCAATAGCCATTGCCAAATATGCAATATCTCAGGATAACAGCACAGATGTGCTTTTTGTGGGAACAAAAAAAGGTCTTGAAAAAACTCTTGTTCCCAAGGAAGGCTTTGATATTAAGTTTGTTAATGTAGAGGGCCTTAAAAAAGAGCTCTCGGTAAGGAGCGCAGTATCATGTGCAAAGCTTGCCATGGCAGTTGCACGCTCCGTTTTGATTATAAAGAAGTTCAAACCCGATGTTGTAGTCGGTACAGGGGGATATGTTTGTGTTTCCTCCGTAATTGCTGCAAAGCTTCTCGGAGTGCCTTCTGTTGTGCATGAGCAGAATGTTTTCCCCGGAAGTGCGGTCAAATTCTTAGCAGATAAGTGCAATGTTACCGCAATAAGCTTTGAGGAAAGCACAAAATATATTAAAAAGGGTAACTGTATTCTCACAGGCAACCCCGTAAGACCTGCCATACTCAATCATACCGCCGACGAGTGTAAGAAAAAGCTCGGTATTTACGGCAAAAGGGCAGTTCTTATCTTTGGCGGTTCGCTCGGTGCACAGAGAATTAATGATGTAACTGCAGAATTTCTTAAATCCAAACCAAATCTTGAAAATACCGTAATATACTTTGGTACGGGAAAAAGAGATTATGACAGAGTTATGGAAAATCTCAAAACCGTTCTTCCAAGTGAAAATATAATAGTAACTCCATACATAGATAATATGGATATAATTATGAATGCCGCAGATATAGTTGTGTGCCGTTCGGGTGCAATAACCCTTGCAGAAACCTGTGCAATAGGCAAAAGCTCTGTGCTTATACCGTCTCCCAATGTTACAAACAACCACCAGGAGTATAACGCAAGGGCACTTTCGGATAAGGGTGCGGCAATAACCATTACAGAAAAAG
>JAZREC010000124.1:0-2592 GCA_045660605.1 Clostridia bacterium | reverse complement strand
GATGTAAATGAAATTTATGGAACACGCTATAGAAGAAGCGAAAAAAGCTTATAACGAAAATGAAATACCTGTAGGCTGTATAATAACTCATAACGGTAAGGTAATCGCCTCGGAACACAATACAACAATGCAAAACAGTGATGCAACATGCCATGCGGAAATTAATGCAATTAAATCTGCATCAGAATTCCTTGGCGAAAGATATTTAACCGAGTGTGAAATGTATGTCACTCTTGAACCCTGCCCCATGTGCGCAGGTGCAATAATTAATTCCAAAATAAAAAGACTTTATATCGGTGCCGAGGAACCCAAAAGCGGATGTTTTGGTTCTGTGGCAGATTTTACAAAACTTCACTTTAATCATAAACCCGAGGTGTATTACGGCATATGCGAGGACAAATGTACGGACATTTTGAAGGACTTCTTTTCAAAACTGAGATAGATAACAAAAAATACTAATTTATTCTTGACTTTTGTATTTTAATATGCTATAATAATTTTCGTTGTTGAGATTTGCGCCGCTAGCTCAGCTGGATAGAGCGTCTGACTACGGATCAGAAGGTCAGGGATTCGAATTCTCTGCGGCGCGCCAAAAAACCATGCACTTTCATTAGATTGTGCATGGTTTTTTATCATGTTAATTTGCAAGATAATTATATATAAGAACTGCCGCTTCTGCTCTGGTAAGTTCTCTCATTGGAGCAAAATTACCGTTTCCGTCTCCTGAGACAACACCTAGCCTTGTTAATATTGCAACATATCCTCTGGAGCTGTCTACATCATTATATGTGCTTACATATATATCGTCAAATTTTGCAATTTCACCGTATCCCATTGCCTTGACAAGCATTATGCAGGCTTTTTCTCTTGTTAAAATTGCATCTTGGTCTACTTCGTCATCCTCTATTAAACCGTTTCTTTTTGCATATGAATATGCAAAAGAGTAATCATAACCTTCTTTTAATATTATCGGTGTGCCTGCACCCGAAAAAACTGATGATAAGAGGGTTAAATACTCACCTTGTTTTATCTTGCTTTCGGGCAGAAATTCTCCGCCGTCAAAGCCTATGCCGTATTTTCTCAGTTCATTTATTTCCTTTTGGGCATAGTGGGTGTCAGTATCAATATACTCGGGTATAGTGTTACTTTTTGACGGAATGTTTATCTTGGAGTCAATGGCATTTACAGAAACATTACTGTATTCAAAGTCATAAACCGCCGTAACGCTTTTGTCACTTTCGGGAAGATAGTATATATTATAGCCGACATTATCAAAAAGTATTTCATTTGCTCTCTCTGTATCAATCATGTTGGATTTATCTACAAACTCAACATCGGTATAGGTTAAACGAAAGCTGTCTATCTTGCCGTCATATTTATTGAGAGACAAATTTATTCCGTCAAATGTACATTCTATGCCGTTTTTTACTCTTTTATAAGAAACATAATCGGATTTTTCTTTATCGATTGCAAATTCTGAATTTTCAGAAAGAACATCCACAAACAGTTTTTCTGCAATTTTTTCGGCATTATTATCAGAAAATTTATATTCTTTTGTACGGTCCTGATTATAATTATATCTGTTATAGCTTATAACCAGTCCGCTTTCGGCATCAGCAGTAATATTATACCCTGCGGTATTATCATTGTCAGAAATATTAAAATGATAATAGTATTTGTTTTCGTCATAAATATCTTTGGTAAGAGATACGCTTTTAACGACACAATCCTTGTCAATATTATATAGCTTATTAGATATAATTTGTTTTTTTAATTCATCCGCTGTACGCAAGTTGGAGATTTTGTCCAATTCATAGACCTCTGCTTCCGAAAGCCTGCTCTCCTCCATGCTGTCAAAAGCTTCTCCCTTCATTGCAAGACTTCCCCCCGCGGAGGAATTTACAGAAGTTTGGTATGGATTATATGTGTATGCACTTCCCGTTACGGCATTTACATATGTATTATATTCGTGTGAAAACACATAGACAAGCTCTGTTTTTCTTGTTCTTGAATCCTCGTAAACCATATTGTACACAGGCTTCATTCCAAAGCTCTTTTCGTATGTGTTTCTTGCTTCATCATATGATATGAACTTGGGTTCTGCACCAAAATCCAATCCGACAGAATACTGAATGTCAAAATGCAAAATTGTTTCTGCATTTTTATCAAGGGTTATATATCCGTTATTTCCCTTTACAGCTATTCCGTTTTCTATTCTCTTTACCTCAAATCCGTATTCATCGTTATAGAGGTTTATATGGTCTGGCATTACGATTTCGATTTTATCCTTAAGCATTGGATTTAACCCAACAGCTAAATCAAGTGCTTTTTTTGATACATCTTCATTACTTAATTTCTTTATCGAGGGTTTTCGTGTGCCCGTTTTGATGTCGGAATTTACATAATAGCCCGTTATTATATTTTCTTCATTAACAGTAACACTCAAATAATTGTTGCTGTCTGTCATGTACCATTCAAATTCGTATATCTTACTGCCATTATATTCTCTGGAATTTGCAGTAAATTTGTCATACGATTCAGTATCGGGAATACGGGGCTTAATCGCTTGAAGAACAGCAGACATCTGTGTAT
>JAZREC010000123.1:0-4786 GCA_045660605.1 Clostridia bacterium | reverse complement strand
TTGTAACGATGTTTAGCAGAATTTTCTCGGTAGCCTTTGACGAGGATTTTGCCAAGGGTACAGGAATAAATACAGGGATATACAATACACTTATTGCCTGCCTTACATCAATTACCGTGGTGCTCGGAATGAGAATGATGGGAACACTGCTTATTTCGGCACTTATAATCTTTCCTGCAATTACTGCAATGAGAATATTTAAGACATTTAAGAAAGTGATTATTGCATCTGTCATTATTGCACTTATATGCTTTATCGCAGGTCTTGTGATATCATTTATATTCTCTTTCCCTACAGGTGCAACGGTTGTCTCAGTTAATATAATACTTTTTGCACTCACATACATACTAAGGAGGTAAACATGACTTTTTCTGATTTGATTTTAATTGCGGTAAGTCTTTCTATGGATGCATTTGCAGTTGCCACATGCAAGGGGCTTTCGCAAAGCAATCTCAAAGCAAGCCACCAGATAATTACGGGTCTTTATTTTGGCGGATTTCAGGCGTTGATGCCGTTTTTGGGATTTCTTGCAGGATACAGCTTTTCAAACATAATATCCTCGTTTGACTACATAATATCCTTTATTCTGCTTGCGGTAATAGGCGGAAATATGATTAAAGAGGCATTATCAGACGAAGAGGACACATGCAAATGCGGTTTCTGCCCATCTGCCATGATACCCTTTGCACTTGCAACCAGTATTGATGCTCTCGCTGTCGGTGTTACATTTGCAGGTAAGGCAAGCTTTGGAGGATATATGACATCAAATATATTCTTTGATGTTTCGGTAATTGGTATAACTACATTTATTCTGTCTGCTATCGGCGTAAAGATAGGAAATATATTCGGAACAAAATATAAGAAAAAAGCCGAAATTACAGGCGGACTTGTACTCATTGCTCTGGGTATAAAATTCTTTATTACACATTTTATATAAAAAACTATAGACTTTTTAATTATTATAAGCTATAATATATATATGCGGATTTTTCTGCAAAATAGATTTGGAGTGTGATTTTAATGAAACTTATCATCAAAAACAATTACGATGAAATGAGTGCATGGGCAGCACAGCATATTGCCGATGCAATCAATAACCACAAGGAAAACCGCCCGTTCATTCTGGGTCTGCCTACCGGTTCTTCTCCCCTAGGCGTATACAGAAGACTTATAGAAATGAACAAGGCAGGTAAGGTAACATTCAAAAATGTTGTTACATTCAACATGGACGAGTATGTAGGTCTTCCCAGAGAGCATGACCAGAGCTACTGGTACTTTATGCATGATAACTTCTTTAATCATATTGATATCCCTGCTGAAAATGTAAACATCCTTAACGGAATGGCAGATGACCTCGAGGCAGAATGTCAGCGTTATGAGGACAAAATTGCTTCCTACGGCGGTATAGACCTATTCCTCGGCGGAAGCGGTGTTGACGGACACATTGCATTCAATGAGCCCTTTACATCACTTACTTCCCGTACAGGTGTGCGTGCACTTACCCAGGATACTCTTATTGCAAACTCCCGTTTCTTTGAGAACGACCCCAACAAAGTGCCCAAGACTGCTCTTTCTGTAGGTGTAGGTACTGTTTGCGACTCCAAGAAGGTACTCCTTCTTATAAGCGGACACAACAAGGCTCGTGCTCTCCGCCACTGTGTAGAGGGCGGTGTTGACCACGCATGGACAATAAGTGCTCTCCAGCTCCATAAGGACGGTATCATAGCATGCGATGAAGATGCTTGCGGTGAGCTTAAGGTTGATACATACAAATACTTTAAGGAAATTTATAAAGACGAGAAATAAAATATTTCAAAAAGTGAACCTACCTCTCAATCATTAGATTAGGAGGTAGGTTTTATCATTGCAAATTTAATAAATACACCGCCATAATGTACTTAATCCATTATGGCGGTGTTTCTTAATTTACTCAATCATTGCACTTGCAAAGCTCTGTGCATCAAAGGTCTGGAGGTCGTCCATACCCTCTCCCACGCCTACAAGCTTAACAGGTATTGAGTGCTCGTGAGCTATTGCGAGAACTATGCCTCCCTTTGCACTTCCGTCTAGCTTTGTAAGGATAATTCCCGTAATATCGGCACTTTCCTTAAACACCTCTGCCTGATTTACGGCATTTTGTCCCGTTGTGGCATCAAGCACAAGAAGAACCTCTTTCGAAGCACCCGGAAGTTCTCTTTCTATTATTCTGTTAATCTTGGGAAGCTCATCCATAAGATTTTTCTTATTATGGAGTCTGCCTGCGGTATCTATTATAATAACATCGCTTTTTCGGGACTTGGCGGCGGCAATTGTATCATAAACCACCGATGCGGGATCGAAGCCCTCTTCGTGCTTTATAATATCTGCCCCTACCCTTTCTGCCCATATTCCGAGCTGGTCTATAGCGGCGGCACGGAATGTATCTGCGGCACCGAGGATTACCTTTTTGCCATCTGCGATATATCTGTTTGCCATCTTGCCGATTGATGTAGTCTTGCCTACTCCGTTGACACCTATAACCATTATTACAGACGGAACTGATGAAAGCGAGATTGTATTATCGTTGCTTACGAGGATATCTGCAATAATCTCAGCTATTTCCGCCTTTACCTGTGTTGCTTCAGTAAGCTTCTTTTCCTTTACCTTTTTGCGTAGCTCCTCTATGATATACATTGAGGTCCCAACGCCTACATCTGCCATAATAAGAGCCTCTTCAAGCTCCTCATAAAGTTCTTCATCTATCTTTTTGAATACCTTAAGTACGCTGTCAACCTTATCACTGAGTGCATTTCTTGTTTTGCCAAGACCGTCACGAAGCTTTGCGAAAAGACCCTTTTTTTCGTCCTGAGTTTCTTCTGTTATAACAGCTTCGGTCTCTTCCTCGAGGGCTTCTGTTTTTTCCTCGGTTACAGTTTCCTGAGTGGCATCATATATTGTTTCTTTTTCCGATTTCTTCTTGCCAAAGATAAACATTAGTTGTAATCCTCCAAATCTTCAAATTTAAGCTTAAGAAGCTTAGAAACGCCCTTTTCCTGCATGGTAATACCGTACATGATATCTGCAGATTCCATGGTTCCTCTTCTGTGGGTAACTACTATAAACTGTGTTTTCTTGGAATATCTGCCTATATAATCTGCAAATCTGTATACATTGTTATCGTCAAGAGCAGCTTCTACCTCGTCGAGTATACAGAACGGTGTGGGTCTTACCTCAAGAACCGAGAACAGAAGTGCAATTGCAGAAAGTGCTTTTTCTCCACCCGAGAGAACCATCATATTCTGAAGCTTCTTGCCCGGAGGCTGTACCTCTATCTCTATACCGCTTTCCAGAACATTGTCGGGATCGGTGAGTGTCAGTCTGCCCGCACCGCCTCCGAAAAGCTCATGGAATACTTCATTGAATTTACCCTGAATGATATTAAAGCTCTCCGAGAACTTATCTACCATTACCTTTTGCATATCGTTGATTATTTCTTCAAGCTTGAGCTTGGTTTCATCAAGGTCTGCTTTCTGTGTACATAGGAAATCAAATTTTTCCTTGACTTCCTTGTATTCCTCTATGGCATCTATATTGATATTTCCGAGACTCTTTATCTGTCCTCTTAGTGAGGATGCCTCTTTTTGTGCCTCGTTCATATCAAAATCCGCTCTCTTATATTCCAAGGCTGTATTATAGGTAAGCTCGTATTCATCCCATAATCTGTTAATTACATTTTCGACATCTGCTTCCGTCTTGGCAATTTTTGCCTCTAGGCGGGCTGTCTCCTGTTGCAGAAGATAAATAGTCTCATTCTGCTCCTTTAATGAATTCTGAATGTTTTTAAGCTTTAGGGCATCATCCTCATAGCCCTTCTGGGTGCTTATAACCTTATCGGCTATTTCACCTATTATCTCAAGATTTACAGCTATGGTGTTTTCGTGAGAGAGTATATCTTCATTGAGCTTATTATTCATTACGGATATATTTTCTATATCGCCAAGCTTTGCATTAAGCTCCATGGAAAGACTGCTCTTTGTAGCTGACATGGAATAAATATTTGCATGAGATGCCTCTATATCCTTGTCCACCGTAGAAAGACTTATTCTGTCCGAAAGAATACTTTCCTGGAATTTATCAAGCTCTGCCGTTATTTCCTCTGCATCAAGGGTAAATTCATCCGCTTTCGCTCTCAGCTCCTTTATTCTCTGTTCGTTGTCTATAATCTTCCCGTTAAAGCTCTTTGTTTCCTGCTCGACATCGGAAATGTTCTTAAGAATATCGCCGTTTTCGTTGGTAATAACGGATATCGCTCTTGTAAGCTCGGATATAACTCTGTTTATACCTGCCTGCTCGGCTTCGAGGCGGACTCTGGTATGCTCACAGTTATTTATATTTTCTTCAAGAGATGCCTTCTTGTCCGCCATCTTATTGATATCTGCCTTGAGCTCTGCGATGAAATCATCATTATCATCAACCATTTTCTGCAGTTCTTTGGCTTCTTCCCTGAGCTTTTCTATCTCCTTAGCTCGTCCGAGAAGGCTCTGGTTTTTGCTGAAGCTTCCTCCAGTTATGGAACCGCCTGCATTTATAAGCTGACCGTCAAGGGTTACAATCTTAAACTTATAATTATTTTTTCTTGCTATTTCAACGGCATTATCTATGTTATCCGCTACAACGCATCTTCCGAGAAGACTTCTGATAACACCGTCATAGATCATGTCATATTCCACAAGCTCATGTGCAAGACCTATATATCCTTTATTGGAGTTGGGCGGATTTTTAATTACTTCGCCCTCTATAGAGCTGA
>JAZREC010000122.1:0-1574 GCA_045660605.1 Clostridia bacterium | reverse complement strand
AGGAAGCAAAATGGAGGATGTAATTTTTGCAGGAACGCAGAAGAGAAGTCCCCTGGGCTTTGCGCAGGTTACCATAACTCTAGACAATTCCGACGAAATGTTTAATATAGACCACGATGAACTAAAGGTTACAAGAAGGGTAACAAGAAGCGGAGAGAGCGACTACTATATCAATAACACTCCCTGCCGTCTCAAGGATATCCATGAGCTTTTTATGGATACGGGACTTGGTAAGGAGGGTTATTCTGTTATCGGTCAGGGTAAGATAGACCAGATACTTTCGTCAAAGGCTGATGAAAGAAGACATATATTCGAAGAAGCTTCGGGAATTACCAAGTATAAGTACCGCAAGATAGAATCCGAGAAGAAGCTTGTGCAGACAGAGGATAATCTACTGAGAATTAAGGATATTCTTGTAAACCTTGAAGACAGGGTAGAGCCACTAAGAATTCAGTCCGAAAAAGCACGAAAATACCTTGATTTGAGAGAAGTGCTCAAGGGTCTCGATATCAATATTGCCATACGAAATATCGATAAGCAGAAACAAAACCTCGAAGAAGGAAGAAAAAAGTTTTCCGATACATACAGACAGCTTACAGACGAGAAGCTTCGCCTTGATTTAATCAGCGAACAGATAAGCACCAAGACAGACCAGTTGAGCGAGGTTACCGAGGAGATTAACCGCCTTAAAGAACAGTCTTTTGCACTCGAAAAAGAAAACGAAAATATCCGAGGCAAGATAGAAATACTTAAAAATGATATTAAAAACAATTCGGACAATGCGCTTAGATGGCAGTCCGATGCCAAGGTTATAGAAGAAAAGATAACTCTTACCGAAGTAAGCATAAAAAACAGCGAGGATATGGTTAAGTCAAAGGAAGAGGAAAAGCTTACCCTCGAAACAAAGCTTAACGAATGTGATAAAACAATCGCGGAGTATCAGGAAAAGATAACATCCAAAAATAACGAGGCAGAGAAATATAAAAATGAAATCGTAACTCTTCTCGGCGAGATATCTGCGTTCAAGGCAAGACTTTCGGGCTTTAATGTCCTTGTCAAAAATTTTGACGAGAGAAAATCTGTCCTTGAGGAAGAACTCAAAGAAAAGAATGAATCGCTTGAAGAAAACAAAGAAAAGCTAAAGGATAATGAGGACAGGCAGGAGGCAAACAGAAACGATAAGAAAAATGCCATATCCTCAATGGAAGAGCTTAAAAAGGACTATTTCCGTGCCCGCGAGGAACTCGATAAGTCCAAGGAAATGCAGAATAACAAGGTAGGAGAGCTCAATTCAAAGCTTTCAAGAATTGCCTTGCTTGAAGACCTTGAAAAAGGACTTGAGGGATATTCAAAGGGAGTAAAAAAGGTTCTTTCTGCAAATATCAAGGGAACACACGGACTTGTGTCAAAGCTCATTACTGTTAAGGATGAGTATGTTACAGCAATAGAAATTGCCCTTGGCAATATGATTCAGAATATCGTTGTATACGACGAAAATACCGCAAAAGAATGTATAGAGGTTCTTAAAAGCACCAAGGGAGGCAGAGCGACATTTTTGCCCCTGAGCTCTATAG
>JAZREC010000121.1:0-5164 GCA_045660605.1 Clostridia bacterium | reverse complement strand
GTAATCGAATTGTTCTACAGCGTTAATAAGACCGAGATTGCCCACCTGTATCAAATCCAAATAGAGCATTCCTCTGCCTACATATCGATTTGCTATACTTACAACAAGTCTTAAGTTTGCTTCTGCAAGTCTCTTCTTTGCCACTTCGTCGCCCTCGTGCATGAGCTCTGCATAGCGGATTTCCTCCTCGGCGGTAAGCAGCGGAACCTTTCCTATATCCTTAAGGTACATACGGACAGGGTCATCAAGCCCTATTCCCTCGGGTACGGAAATATCGATTTCTTCCTCGTTTGTCTGTATTTCCTGAAGCTCCTTGTCAAAATCCTTGACAAGCTCTATACCCATGGCTTCAAGGTTCTCATACAGTTTTTCTATATCCTTTACATCCAAATCAAATTCGCTTAAGGTTTCCTCAATTTCTTTGTATGAAAGAATTCCTTTTTTCTTTCCGAGTTCTACGAGTTCAAGTACCGCAGTTTTCTTATCGGTAAGATTCTTTTCTTCTTTTTTAACCACACAAATGCTCCTTCCAGTATCATTGGTTTTTGATAATTTTATTGAGTATTTCTATTTTATCCGGACTGTCTCCGGTCAGCTGTGACATAATGTTTTTTCTGTTCATTCTGTCCGTTATGACTTTTTGATAGTCATCAAATGCTTTGAGGGGGTCATCGGTCATATTGTCAAGCGAAAGTATCAGTGATATTTCCTTGATTTCTTCGTCCTCGGTGAACAAATCTATGACCTGAGACGCCTCTATATGCTTACCGATATCTCCGAATGCCGATATATAGCTTAAAAGCTTTATGTGTACGGGGTTTTCAAAAAGCTCGGGCGTTATTGCCTGTTTTCTGCTTCTGTAAACCGAGGGAGAAGATATAATAAGCGAGAGCATAAGCTGTCTTGCCCTCTCCAGTGCGGCATCTGACGAAAGAGGTGTCTTTCGCTGTGCAATCATATTGACATCGGGCGTCTCATTTGTTGCCTGTCCCTGCGATGAATTAACCGCCTTTACAATTCCGAGCTGTGAATATATGGCATTTGCAGAAACCTTGGTTCTGTCTGCAAGCTCCTCGATATACACATCGAGTTCAACGGGATTTTTGATAAGTCTGAAATATTCCAGAACATCGCTCACAAACGATATTCTTTGTGATTTTTGAGCTATATCGTATTCTTCCTCTAATGTATCCATTAAATACATCATATCTGGTTTTCGTTTGGATATACAGTTATCAAACCGTGCAACGCCGTATGAATTTATATATTCGTCGGGGTCTTTTTTATCTCTCAGGTTGAGGACGGATATGGTTATCTCCTGCTCACGCAAAATCCGTATTGCTTTGTTTGTGGCATTTCGTCCCGCTCCGTCGCTGTCATAGCATATTACAACCTCTTTGAATTCCGAGGCAATAAGCTTTGCCTGTGCGCTTGTAAGTGCCGTACCTAAGGTTGCAACGGTATTTGTATAGCCGTTTTTGGCAAGGGCGACTACATCCATATAGCCCTCAACAAGTATAACAAAGTCCTTTTTTGACCTGCGGGCAACATTTAAGAAATAAAGATTTCGGCTTTTGCTGAAAACAGAGGTATCGGGCGAATTGAGGTACTTTGGCTTATCGTCTCCAAGCGACCGTCCGCCAAAGGCTATGACTCTGTTTCTTGTGTCAAATATCGGAAACATAATTCTGTTTCTGTAAAAGTCATAATACTTTCCGTTGTCGCTTGCCTTGATAAGACCCGCCTTGAGGATATCGCCCTCTCCGTATCCCAGAGAAAGCAGATGCTTAAACAGATTGTCCCATCCGTCTTTGGCATAGCCTAGAAAGAACTTCTTGGCATCGGCACCAGAAAGCAAACGCTTTTTTAAGTACTCCACCGCATCCTTAGAGCCTTTGAGATTGGAATAAAAGTATTCTGCGGATGCCATATTGATTTCGTATACAGTGTCTCTCTCTTTAGCTATACGGGCATGGCGTTCGTTATCCCTGTCATCTGTCTTGGGAAGGGTTATACCTGCCCTCTGGGCAAGCTTTTCCACCGCCTCGACAAAAGGCATATTTTCAATTTTCATCATAAAGTGAATGACATTTCCGCCCTCTCCGCATCCGAAACAATGAAAGATACCCTTTTGGGGCGATACAGAAAACGAAGCCGTCTTCTCATTGTGAAACGGACATAGTCCCACATATGAGCTGCCGGCCTTCTTTAGATTAACATATTGAGAAATTACATCGCGGATGTCGTTTTTGTCAGCCACTTCTCGTATTAAGTATTCAGGATATAAAGGCATAATCATCCTCCTATGTATCCTATTCGACAAAAAAACGAAAATCCCTTTTTTAAAATTCCGGTACGGGCATAAAAAGCTCATTAAAAAGCTTAAGGCAAAATGTATCTGTCATACCGGATATGTAGTCGCACACTACTGTGTCTGCATCCCAATCCTTGAGATGCATCGCATACTCGGGGGGAAGCTTATCAAGATTTGAGCGGAAATGTTTATAGAGCTTTTCTATAACCATATAGGATTGGTAGTCCTTTACGGCAAGCTTTTCGTACACATATGTGAACATAAACTGCCTTAGGGAAAGCATATCTCTTTCTGTATCGGGATTCATACATATTCTGTTTTCTCTCATGCTTGCCTCTACCATATCTGCAATCAGGGTGTTTATTCTTCCCGAATGGGTATTGCCCAGAGCTTCGGAAAGCTCTTTTGGTATATCCGACGCGGATATAACGCCCGCACGGACTGCGTCATCTATGTCATGGTTTATATAGGCAAATCTGTCCGCATATTTTATAACAATTCCCTCTGCGGTTGATGCAAGATTTGAGCCTGAGTGATTGAGTATACCGTCCCTTACCTCATATGTAAGGTTCATACCCCTGCCGTCCTTTTCCAGAATATCTACCATTCTGAGACTCTGCTCATAATGGCGGAAGCCCTTTGGATTTAAGGAATCAAGTGCTCTCTCTCCCGAGTGGCCGAACGGCGTATGCCCAAGGTCATGTCCCATTGCAATAGCTTCGGCAAGGTCCTCATTGAGCCGGAGTGCACGGCAGATGCTTCTTGCTATCTGCGATACTTCAAGAGTGTGGGTAAGTCTTGTCCTGAAATGGTCATTGTACACAGTAATAAATACCTGCGTCTTATGCTTTAATCTTCGGAAAGCCTTGGAGTGTATAATTCGGTCTCTGTCTCTGGCAAAATCCGTTCTCAGAGTACACTTTTCCTCGTCCCGCTCTCTTCCTCTTGTATCGGTAACCTTAAACGCCATAGGCGAAAGGTTTTCGTGTTCTGCTCTTTCTTGTTGTTCCCTTATGTATGACATATATACCGCTCCTTGCGTCAGAAATTACAGTTTTATCTATATTGTATCGCTGTTTCTAAATATTGTCAAGAAATGTTCATACTGTCAAGCCGTATTTAACCTTAATCCGTTCAAGTTTATCAAGCATTGGCATAGAAATTAACCAAAGAAAAATTACTGTCGAAAGACCATGGATTAAATCAAACGGCAATCCAGTAATATATGCCGTAGCTATCATCTCCCAGGTTATTTTATTCTGCCACATGATAATTGATGCAGGGTTCATAATGCCTCCGTAAATTGCAAAGGCTCCAAAAAAGCCAAATATACACAGAGATATGCGGTTCTTTTTAAGAATTCCCTTTTGAAACAGTATTCCCGAAATAAAACCAATAATACCGAATGAGAACATCTGCCAAGGTGTCCACGGACCCTGGCCAAAGAAAAAGTTTGAGACAAATCCAGTAACACTTCCTACCAGAAATCCTGTTTCTGCGCCAAAGCACACACCTGCAATAATTACCAGAGCTGTAACGGGTTTGAATTGCGGAAGCATAAAAAACACCGCTTTGCCGATGACGGCAATTGCACACAAAACGCTTATTACTACAAGCTCCCTTGCCTTGGGCCTTCTCCGCTCAAACATCATAAAAAACGGTATCATTGCCTGTAGAATGACCAAAAGGCTTATAAAATAATACTTTCTGCTACCCAAAAACAAAAATCCGATATATATCGTAAGCGGTATTAAAAAAAGTATACACAAATTCTGACACAGAGCTTTTTTAGATTGCTTTTTTTCTTTTGGGGGTTTGATTTCTTTTTGCGCTTTGCTCTGCTTTCTGTATTCTCTGAATTCTATATTTCGTTCTTCTCTTTCTTTATTTTCGCTCTTTCCTCCGCAGGCAAGAATTATATCCTCTGCAAGAACTGCATCGGGAAGTCTTGTTCTTGCCATTCGGTTTGCAGATGTAGTATAGAAATTCTTACCCTTAAAAAAGTTCCTTGGAGTATCAACAGATGTTATACTTCCGTCAAACATAAGCGCACATCTGTCGGCATACTCCGCACAAAACTCAATATCGTGCGAAACCATAACAATTGCAGTGCCGTTTTCTTTGAGCTCTATAAGAATGTCCGAAAATTCTTCCTTGAAATGTGCATCCATTCCCTTTGTCGGTTCATCGAGAAGGAGTATTTCGGGCTCTCTTAGAAGTATTTTGGCAATAGCAGTTCTTTGCATCTCACCGCCCGACAAATCATAGGGGTGGGAGTTCAAAAGATTTTCTATTCTGCAAAGTACAGCCATATTCCATATTTTTTGCTCTTTTTCTTCTTTAGAAAGCTTGCTTTCGGACAGCATATCCAACAAGTCAAGATAAACTGTTTTCTTAACAAATACGGTCTGCGGATTCTGAGGAAGAACGCCGAGAAGTCCGTTATATAAATTTCTTATTTTTGAAATGCTTTGTCCCTTTATCAGCACATCTCCTCTATACGCCTTATTAAGTCCTGATATAAGAGAAAGTGCCGTTGTTTTTCCTGTTCCGTTACCGCCGACTATTGCAAACAGCTCTCCCGTGTTGACTTTTAAATTTAACCCCTTTACAGCATCGGGCAAATCCTTTGCGTACCTGAAATACGCATCCTTTATTTCGATTGCCGTATCACCGCAAGTCATAAAATTATCCTTTGGAATTACATTTGGATTAAGGGTGTTTTCCTTGGAATATTCTTCAAGCCAATATCTGCCGTCCCTTACCGTAAGCGGACACGCGAGATTGTTTTTAACACTTCCGTGAACCAGAACGGGAGTGGGAAGTGCTTTATACATACTGTGATTTTTT
>JAZREC010000120.1:0-1320 GCA_045660605.1 Clostridia bacterium | reverse complement strand
AATGAAGCTTGTTATGAGGCTTGGTATACTTTATCTGTTTCTTAAGCTTCTTGACACTATGGCAAACTACTTTATGTCATACATAGGACATGTTACGGGAACAATGATTGAGACTGATATGAGAAGAGACCTGTTCTCTCACCTGTCCAAGCTGTCTTTTAATTACTTTGACAACGCAAAGATAGGACAGATAATGTCAAGGCTTACACATGACCTTTTTGACATAACGGAATTTGCACACCACTTTCCCGAAGAAGTCTTCATGGCGGCAATAAAGATTACGGGTTCGTTTATAATACTTTGCGGTATCAATGTAAAGCTTACCCTTATGCTCTTTGTAATTCTCCCCATTATGCTCCTTGCCGTAAAGCTGTTCAGGGGCAAGATGAAAGCTGCTTTTGCAAAGCAAAGAGAGCAAATCGGAGAGCTTAACTCCTCTATCGAGGATACCCTGCTCGGAATAAGGGTTGTCAAGAGCTTTGCAAACGAGGATTACGAAGAGAAGAAGTTTCAGGAAGGCAACATGACCTTTTACACCACCAAAAAAGAAGCCTACAAGTACATGGCGCGTTTCCATGCATGCACAAGATTTTTTGATGGTCTCATGTATGTGGCAGTAATAATTCTCGGTTCGGGATTTATGGTTAAGAAGCTGATATCCCCTGCAGACCTTATTGCGTATCTCTTGTACATACAGACACTCATTGCCTCAATACGAAAGATAGTCGAATTTACGGAACAGTTTCAAAGAGGCATTACAGGAATAGACAGATTTAACCAGATAATGACAAGTCCTATTGATATAGAGGACAAGCCCGATGCCAAAAAGCTTACCAATGCAGAGGGTAACATATGCTTTGACAATGTAACATTCAAATACAATGACAATTCCGAGGATGTTCTTACACACATTAACTTAAATATCAAAAAGGGCGAAAACATTGCAATTGTCGGACCGTCGGGAAGCGGAAAAACAACCCTATGCAATCTTCTTCCGAGATTTTATGAGCTGACAGACGGCAAAATATACATAGACGGAGTGAGCATTGACGATGTGACGCTTAAATCCTTAAGAGACAATATAGGAATAGTACAGCAGGATGTATATCTCTTCTCGGGAACGGTATACGAGAACATTGCATACGGCAAGGAAGATGCAACAATGGAGGAAATAGAAGATGCCGCACGACTTGCAGGTGCAGAGGAATTTATAAATTCACTTCCAAACGGCTACAACACATATATCGGCGAAAGAGGTATAAAGCTCTCGGGAGGACAAAAGCAAAGGCTTTCCATAGCAAGAGTCTTTGTAAAAAATCC